>CBFHVG010000101.1:0-7377 GCA_965659005.1 uncultured Balneolaceae bacterium | reverse complement strand
TGGTTCGGGCAGTGGCTGTTGAGTACAGCTTATCGCTGTAAAGAGTAGGATTAGTATCAGAGGAGTCTTTAATTTTTTCATACCCACATTATAAGAAATGGGAGACATTCTGCCTAGAGCTTAGACATTGTTAGATCCCAGAAATCACTTCGCTCCGATACATAAAAAAAGCCCCGATGTTGGTCGAGGCTTTCACAATCATTACATAAGAAGACTAAACTTAATCTTCCGGAATATCAAAGTCGATTTCATCCGGACGGTTATCATCCAACAAGTGCTCGGCAAAGTAATACCACATCATTCTTTCGAAGTATGGAGTATAGTTTCCGAAACCATGTCGCTGGCCCGGTAGAATCATCATATCAAAACGCTTATTTGCTTTGATCAAAGCATCTGCCAATCGAATAGTGTTGGCCGGATGCACATTGTTATCCATGTCGCCATGAACAAGTAATAAGTGACCTTTAAGATTCTTAGCCAGTGCTGCGTTGGTTTCAATCGGTGCATCAAAAGTGATTTCCTCTTTTTCCACCATCACTGAGTCTTCACCCATTTCCTTAACCGTTTTGCGCTTCTCTTTAACACCATTGTGAACTTCTGACCACCAGATGTTATACACGTTGTTATCGTGGTTACCGGCTGAAGAAACCGCAACATCATAGAAATCAGGATAGGAGAGTAGGGCAGCTGTACTCATGAATCCACCGCCTGAGTGACCAAAAATACCCACTCGATCGATATCAATAAATGAATGCTTCGCAGCTAATTGCTCGATGGTATACTTGTTATCCGCTAGAGGGTAGTCTCTCAGATCACCATAACCAAAGTTGTGATAGTACTTTGATCTAACCGGAGATCCACCACGCTGACCCTGAGCAATTACAATGAAGCCCAATTGTGCCAGTGTCTGAGGTCGTCCTCTGGATCCGGAAATAGTAAAGTTAACCGGGAAGGATTCCGTCTGCGGTCCAGGGTACACATAAGAAATAATCGGATACTCTTTATTCTCATCGAAATCAAATGGTTTCCACATCACACCATAAAGATCAGTAGCACCATCAGCAGCTTTTACCTTAAAGGTTTCAGGGAATTGGTATCCGGCTTCTTGCATAGCTGATACGTCCACTTCTTCAAGATTCACAACCACTTTACCGGTTTTGTCGCGAACAACTGATTTTGTTGGCATATCTACTCTTGAGTAGCTATCAACGAAGTATTCTTCAGCAGATGTAGCTCTGACTGTGTGATTTGCATCTTCAGCACTTAATTGTCTGAAGCCACTTCCATCAAATTTAACTTTATAGAATTGAGCATAGTATGGGTTTTCTCCATCATTACGGCCATATCCTGTGAAATAAAGTGTTGAATTGGTTGTATCAATAGCAGTGATACTTGCAGCAACCCATGGGCCATCCGTTATCTGATTTTTCAGATTTCCTTCACTATCGTAGCGGTAGAAGTGTCCCCATCCTGTACGCTCTGAGAACCAGATGAATTCTTTTCCTTCATTAATTACAGCCAGTCGTGCATAACGTGTATTGAAGTAGGGCTCAGATTTTTCTGTGAATAGAACCTGAACCTCACCAGTAGATGTATTCGCTTTCAGAACATCAATTTCGCTCCACATTCTGTTTCTTCTGAGGATGTAAAGATAGTCTGAGGACTTAGTTTCAAAAATACCACCGCTTACGCCAAAGTAGGCACCACCCAGAGACTGGTCTTCCCACTTATCTGTATCCATTCGAACACCTTCTTTTGATTCTACATCGAATGCATAGATATGGTCTTCATAAATGTCTTCTTCACCCGGCATTGGATATTTATAAGTCTCTAACTCAGGTCGTTTTTTCAGGGAATTGATCACCCAAAGTTCAGGTACCTTTCTACGGTCCGTCCTTTTAAGCCAAAGCTTAGAACCATCCTCAAACCAGTTTACACGGGCTCTAAGTCTTTTATTTGAAGTAGTATCACTGTCGTCAGCCTGATAACTAAACCACTTTTCACCGTCTTCGGTTAGCTGATACTCGGTACTGTCCGGATCATTTGCTTCCATCAGGTAAAGGTTGTGATTTTTAGCGAAAGCAATCCAGGTACTGTCTTCATTGAAAGATGCCCAACGCACTCGTTCTTCTTTTTCAAGTGAGTCGCCCTTAACCAGACGATTACCATTTACATTATAGGTGAATTCAATACTGTCTACATGGAAAGTGAATAACTCTCTATTTGTATCGTAATTAAATCCTTTAAGGTCTAAGTCTTTGGCATTGAATGGTCTGGAGAATTCTTCAGACAGTTGTGCTGCCATTACTTCCTGATCGAATAGCAGTCTTTTAGAGCCTTTAGATGGGTCAACGAAATACCAGTTGACTCCGTCGCCAGTTCTATACTCGTACCAGAACTCGTTGGTGTCTTCTATAAATCGTGGAAAAACTGAGGTAGACCCAACCATTTTACTCATTTTCTGAGTGGTGAAGCGCTCTGCCAGCTCAAAATTTGCTTGTTGAGCTGAGGTAGAAAAGCTGAAGATAGTCGTTAGGACGAGAGCGAATCCCAATGACTTCGTAATTAGTGACTTCATAAATCTCATTTTCGGATTAAATGTAAGGCTCACAATTAAAGGATTTTGAGTGTAAACATTTTTAAAAACTTTGCAGGCGAAGTAAACTAGTTTTTTGAAATTCGAAATTCGAATTTTCGAAATCAAAAATATACTCAGTCACTTCGAGCGCAGTCGAGAAGGATCAAGTAGTGTATATGCTGACAGTGTTTGATAATCTTGAATAGGGCTGTTAGAACAACCTTCACTCGAAATGACTGTTTAAAGTTTGGGAATGTGAAGTTTCGATGCCCACCAATTCTTAATTCTAAATTTATAATTTTCAATTATCAGTAAAGTGCTTGCGTTCCTTATCATATTCATCATCATCTATAAGCCCCTGTTGCCAGAGTCCGGTGAGATAATCCATTCTGTCGAGTGAACCAGGATCGAAGTCATTCTGCACTTGTGTCTTTTTCTTTACAGGCTGCAGTGCTTTCATGCGCTCATCTATGGCTTTGTGTAACTGACTTTTAACCTCTTCAGGGGCTGAAATGGCTATTAATTTCAATTCAGAAGCAGGTGTTTTTATCAAAATACTACCGGTTCCGAACATGGTTGAACCCTCACCATCTAAAAGTTCAACAAGATCTATGTTTTCCAGATCAATTTTTCGAGTCAGAATATCGCTATGATCTATTATCTGGGTATCTGTTAACTCATAAAAGGCATTTTTCTGTGCTTGAATAAGCCTGTATAAGAGGTATAAGCCAATGCCAGCCATAGGGATCAGTACAATGCTAAGAATGTACCTTCTTAAATGTCTTGACCAATGTTGCTTAATTATCATTGAATTGTTGGTTTTTAGCATAAAGAAAGAAATGATTTCCTATATTTAGAGCCCTCAGACAGTCATAAGACAAGTCAATAAAAATAGATTAATCAGCACGTTTTATTGAAAGCCTGGAAATACATAATTGCCCTTTGGATGACAGCCGTTATAACGGCAGGTTTCCTCATTGAAGTTCCTGATATTCCAATTCTCGAACAAACTTCCCGAAATTTATTTTTCCATGTTTCGATGTGGTTCACTATGTATGCTATGTTTATGGTCGGATTTTACTACAGTATCCGATACTTAGCAGCACCCGATCAGTTATATGATATTAAAGCTGAGGCCGCTACTAAAACAGGTATTATTTTCGGTATCTGTGGTTTACTGACCGGATCACTTTGGGCTCGATTTACCTGGGGAACCTGGTGGACATTCAGCGAACCAAAAATGAATCTTGCAGCCCTCGCTTTAATGATTTTTGTGGCTTATTTCGTTCTGAGATCTGCTTTTGATGATCCTGAGAAAAGAGCGAAAATCGCTGCTGTATATAACATATTTGGTGTTACAACAATACCATTCCTACTTTATATTATCCCGAGGCAGCTAACCAGTTTACATCCGGGCGCTGACGGAAACCCTGCTTTCAGTGAGATTACAGCCCCGGAGCTAAGATTTGTTTTCTACCCGGCTATCATTGGGTTTATTGGGCTGGCAACCTGGATTTATAATGTGATGTATCGCTACGAAGCAGTAAAATTTAGACAAGAATATTCTTAACTTGATATGATTATGCAGGCAGATACATTAACACAATCATACAGCGATAAATGGTCGGGTGCAGTTGAGACGGAATCAGCTGGTGCCTTCGTATCATTTATGTCGTCAAATGACCTGATCTTTGTAGTGCTTGGGGTTACACTGATCATTTGGTTTGTGCTACTGTTCTTCCTTATTCGACTGGATAAGAAAGTATCAGAAATCGAAAAAGAGATTAAATAAGACAAATTCATTCCTGAAATTCATTCTATGAAACCCAAACTCATACTCGGAATAATTGCCATCATTGGATTCACAACTCTATTGATGATCAATTTCGGAAATAGCATTAGCACTTATGTTGATTTTGAAAAAGCTGCAGATATGAGCTCAGCTCATGTGGCTGGTACATGGGATTCCACAAAAGACTACGGATTCTCAAAAGAAACCAAGCGTTTTACATTCTATATGGAAGATGAATCAGGGAATGTGAACAAAGTGATCTACCCAAAGCCTAAACCAAATAATTTTGAACAGGCCGACCGACTGGTTGTGATTGGTGAAATGAAAGATGGTGTTTTCTATGCAAATGATATGCTAATGAAGTGCCCATCGAAGTACAATGATGCCAATCCTGATATTCTCACTGAAACCGTCGAAAGTTAATGCTCGGTACTGTAGGTTCTGCACTCATAAGTGCATCTTTTCTTATTTCCATTTTAGCACTTTTTCTCTACTACTTTGCTGCCCAGAAAGAGGATGAGAAATTACTGCGCTGGTCTAATATCGCATTCGGACTGAAAGGTTTATTGCTGGTATTTTCATCAGCCATTCTCATTAAGCTGATTTTCAACCACGATTTTAGCTACTACTATGTTTACAACTACACCAGTTTAGACCTTCAGCCAAAGTATCTCTTTTCCGCGTTTTATGGTGGACAGGAGGGAAGTTTTATGCTTTGGATACTATTCTCATGGGTTGCCGGTTTAGGCCTCATGAAGTGGACTCGTGCTCCCTATAAAGCACCTGTAATGTTCTTCCTGACACTAACCCAGGCCTTCCTGATCTTCATGATTATTGGATGGGAAATAGGGGGAATCAATCTGGGTGCGGATCCCTTCAGAACCTTTGCGGCTGAATTCCCTGACATTCCTGTTGTTAAAGCCAATCCGGACTTTGCACCACAGGACGGGCGCGGACTAAATGATTTACTGAAAAGTCCCTGGATGATGATTCATCCGCCAATACTCTTTGTTGGCTTCGCCATGATGACTATTCCTTACTGTTTTGCAATGGCCGCTTTATGGAAGAAAAAGTATAACGACTGGGTTGGTCCGGCATTACCATGGACTTTAGGAGCAAACCTTTCACTACTTACTGCCATCTTCCTTGGTGGTTATTGGGCTTATGTAACTCTATCATTTGGTGGGTTCTGGGCATGGGATCCGGTTGAAAATGCATCATTGGTTCCATGGCTGATTGGTACGGCCGGTATTCATACCATGATCATTCAGCGAAAAAGTGCGGTTGCTCAGAAATCAAGCATATTCTTTGCGATTCTGGCATATATGGCCATCGTTTATGAGACTTTCCTGACAAGATCAGGGATCCTTTCTGATGCTTCTGTTCACTCATTTGTAGATCTCGGACTCTACAATCAGTTACTGGTATTTATGCTGGTAATCAGCATTCTGGGTGTAGGTTTATTTCTTTACCGATATAAAGAACTACCATCACCAACAAAGGAATCTAAAATCCTGAGTCGTGAGTTCATGACTTTCTCAGGTGCGGTGATGCTTTTTGTGCTTGGAGTTGTGATTATTCTTGGAACTTCATCACCCATTATTGGGAAACTTTTCACTGATCGCCCAACACCTCCTGAAATTTCATTCTATAACGACTGGTCGATGCCTATCGCCATTGTGATGGCTTTACTCACCGTAATCGGACAGTATTTGTTCTGGAAAAAGCAGGACTCAGAATCCTTAGCCTCAGATCTCGTGAACCCACTTCTGGTTACTTCGGTTGTAACCATTCTTTCTGTGATCATAGGCAATGTGAGAGATTTGTATTACATCCTCTATTTCTTCGCTGGATGGTTTGCTGTAATTGGAAACTCATTCGTCATAGTTCATCTTGCTAAGAAGCAGCCTAAACTTATTGGTGGTGCACTAACACATGTTGGTTTTGGAGCCTTATTGATTGGATCACTCGCATCCGGTGTTTATAACAAGCCAATGGTGGATCAGAGAACAAAAGATTACAATGCAGCTGTTGAACGTGGGGAAGTGAAGGACGAAGAGGGATTTACCATTCGTCAAAAGGTGGACATTCTGGAGCTGAAACTAGGTCAGCCAAAGATTGTCAACGACAAGTATGTTGTAACCTATGAGGGCTATTCAATTGATGATCAGAATCGCCCTGGGCAGCAGACGTACAAAATAAAATTCGAGCCGGTAGCTGGTGGGAATCCATTTTATCTTTTCCCAGAAGTGTATCCAATGCTTGCGACATCCAGTTCTGAAGGCGTAAACTGGTCGGTTGATCCGGATGTGCACACCGGATTATTAAGTGATATCTATCTTTATGTATCCGGATCTCAATATGTTGAGCAGAGAAATAACTTTATTAACGAGCAGAATAATATTCAGACTGCTTCTGATAATGATGCTGCAGCAGATAGCACAACCAAACTGACTTTCAGTCGTGGTGAAAGCAGACAGTTGGGAGCTTATAACATACGATTTGTGAATTATGTTAAAGCTGATTCAACTGAACTTCCTGAAGGAACCATTCTGGGAGTGAAAGCAGAAATCGAAGTGAGTAATATGGCTTCTGGTCAACTCTATACAGTTGAGCCACTTTTTGCGGTACTGGCTGAAGGAAACTTTGTGTTTGCACCGCCAATGGATATTCCTGAATTCGGAATGAGCGTGGCCTTTAGTCGCATTTCAACCCAGGAAGACCGAATTGAGTTATCAATTGAGGGAGTTGAAGATGAACAGGATTGGGTGCTTATTTCAGCAGAACAAAAGCCTTTTATCTCCGTTGTCTGGTTCGGTACTTTTATGTTGATGGGTGGATTCAGTATTTCCATCTTCCGACATTGGGGTAGAGAAAAGAAAAATGAATCTGTAGAGTGATTAGAGTATTAGTTATTGGTTAATAGATTATTCATAACGCTTGGTTTGGTTTTACTGATTTCTTCGATTTCGGTAGGTCAGGAATTTATTGAGAAGACGCCTTCACC
>CBFHVG010000100.1:0-14254 GCA_965659005.1 uncultured Balneolaceae bacterium | reverse complement strand
ATATCGGTCATTTTCAAACCATCCATGACCCAAATATCCTCTGAAACCAACAAAGTTATTTGTGAGTGGAACATCCAGCCAGTCAGATTCAAGCATGATCTTTGGCATAGTTGGGGCATTTCCGCTCCAAACCAGTGAACCAACCGAAAGAGGATTATCTTCTGAATACCATGTGTCAATCCATTCTTTTTTCCCTGCCCAAAGATTGAAAATCCCATATTTCACTTCCCCATAAATCTCGTGAAAAAAGACATTCTCATTCTCAGAATAACGAGCTATTGCATCTGCAGAAAAAGCATAATCAAACTTAGCATCACTTAACTCTTTTTTAATGTAAATACTGCTGAATGCATTCGATGATGTCGGATCATAAAGTCCAAATTTGTTGGAATGAAACCAGAAAGGATTTTTACCACCGGCAATGGAAGCATCGGTTCTGAAGCCGCTCTCGATCCCGGACTGACCATGAGCTGAATCTGATGTAATTAATGTAATGAGTAGCCCTAGAATGAATAGTCTATTGATTTGCTTCATAAGCTAAAAGTACGAAAATCCTGAAAATTTAAAGCTGCAGTTCAAAAATCATTTCTTTGCCATCTCGAACAATAGTAACACTGGTTTTCTTTCCTTCTTCAAGAGTATTCAGAGACTCCATGTATCCATAGATGTCTTTAACATCAACATCTCCGATTTTGATGATTACATCACCACCCTTGATACCAGCATTAGCTGCTGGTCGGCCTTCAGTTACGCCTGTGATTTTAAAACCTTCACCATCATATCCATAATCCGGAAGTACGCCAAGGGTTGGTCCACTCATACGAACATTCTGACGTGATTCACCGGGAGCTTCCTGAAAAGCTAACTGTTCTCTGTCGATGGTGTCCAAGTATTCTACAACTCTTTTAACATGCTGAAGTAATTTAGCCTCACCTTCAACATTGATGTACTCAGCATCATCAGATGGACGGTGGTAGTCAGCATGTGTATCAGTGAAATAGTGCAATACTGGCATATTTTTATAGTAAAAAGAGGTGTGATCGCTGCTTCCTGTTCCATCTTTTACAAGATCAATATCCAGTGAATCTGTATTTGCTGCTTCCATAATTACCGGCCAGTCTTCAGCAGTTCCAATTCCAAACACCATCATACGATCATTATCCATACGACCAATCATATCCATATTAATCATCGCCAAGGCATTAGAGATGTCTACCGATGGTTCCTCAACAAATGCCTGTGATCCAAGAAGTCCCATTTCTTCACCTGAGAATGCAAGGAAAAGCATATTTGTCTGCGGTTTGTTTTCTGCAAAGTACTGAGCAAGTTCAAGCACGCCGGCTGTACCCGATGCATTATCATCAGCACCATTATGAATTTTCTTTTCTTCTCCTCTATAAAGAGAGCCAAACTCACCATAACCAAGATGATCAAAGTGTGCTCCAATGATTATTAATTCATCGGTATTGGATGTTCCAGAGATATAACCTGCTACATTTTTTGCCAGCCTTTTCTCTCCGCTTTCATCGTCATTGGAAGCATGTGGATTTCTGAGAACTTCGGTGTTAATTGTAAATTCATGGAAATAAGTCTGATCCATTCCGGCTGGTTCTAATCCAAACTCTCTAAAATGATCAGCAATGTAGTTTGCTGCAACGGCTTCAAATTCTGTTCCAGCCTCTCGGCCCTGTAATGCATCGTCAGCCAGGTAAGTGATGTGAGTGCCAATATCTTCGGGAGTTATTTCTGTACTTAAACCTGATTCATTTTCAGGTGCCCCACATGACAGGATGAATAGGGGAATAAGGAATAGAGCTAAATTCTTCTGCATTTCTTTCTGCGTTTTTTGTTTTTCAAAGTCTTTGGAGAATAAGACTACTATTAGTGAGTGAACAAAATATGAAGAAAAGTAACGATATGAATGAAAATAGTATTAATTTCAACATAACAAGGTTAGGGGTGTCACGCCATAATCGTGACTGAGATCATACCCTATGAACCTGATCCGGGTAATACCGGCGAAGGGAAACCAATGGTTCATACCTCTCACAGTTTATTCATTAGATTAAGCTGGCCCCTCCAAACAACTAATATTCTTTGGAGGAACATGAAATACCTTTATTTAATCATACTTTCAGCAATTCTATTCGCTGAAAATTCATCAGCACAAGTGGTAACCGGTCGAGTCCTGGATGCTCAAACCAGAGAGGCACTCATCGGCGCAACAGTTCAACAATCGGGAACGGCAAACGGGACCATAACTAATGCTAACGGACGGTTCTATCTCGAACTTATTGAGGGAGAGCAAATTCTTCTTGTTAGATATTTAGGCTACATAAGCCAGGATATTCAAAATCTGGAAACAGAAATGATTATTTTGCTTTCACCTGATTTCGAGCAGCTTGGTGATGTTAATGTGGTCTCAACCAGAGCATCAGATATTGACCCTGTTACACAAACAACCATAAGTCGACTGGATATAGAAGGAAAGTACCTGGGTCAGGATCCATCTGTTGTACTTGAGAAACAAACCCCCTCTATCGTCTCGTTTAGCGATGCCGGATCTGATATTGGGAATTATGTCCAGTTCCGACTTCGAGGTATGGATCAGACTCGTATCAATACCACCCTTAATGGAGTGCCTTTGAATGACATGGTCGACCAAGGCGTCTTCTTTTCAAACTTTTCGGATTTCTCAAATAGCATGGAGAGCGTTCAGGTGCAGCGAGGCGTTGGATTAAGTGCCAATGGTACTGCATCCTATGCAGGGTCCATTAATTTTGAATCTATAAGTCTTGATGGTGATCGCCCTGAATTTGGAATCGACTTAACTACGGGATCATTTTCAACTATTAGAAGCTCAGCTGAGGTTAAAACTGGCCGACTGGAAAATGATCTGGCTTTCTATTCAAGATTTACCAGAACAGTTTCAGATGGATTTAAGAATAACTCCGCATCTGATTCCTATTCCTTCTTTTTCTCAGGGGGATATCTGGGTGATAAAAACATTATCAAAGTGAATGGTTTTGCCGGAAAGACCCAGAACGACCAGTCATACCTACCGGTACTGGAAGCTGATATTGATGCTGATCCTAAAACCAATTACAACAGCCCTAATGACACTGACGATTTCGAACAAGAGCTTATTCAACTTCAGTATATCTCTCTGATTAATGAGGAAGTGATTCTGAATAGTAGTCTATACTATGGTGGATCAAGAGGCGTGTTTCCATTTGGTTTATCACCAACCACCCAATTGATGTTCGCATTAGAAAATGATCACTATGGCTTTATGAGTGATGTTGATTTCAATAAGGGCGATATCTCTGTGAAGGGTGGCATTCATGCTTATAGTTTTCAACGTAAAAACATCAACTATACTTCACCGAATGTTTCAAACCCGGATTATGAAGATGAGACTACCAAAAATGAATTCTCATCTTTCCTTCGAGTAGGTTTTAATGAGGGCGATCTGAATATTTTCGCAGATGTTCAGGCAAGATTTGTTGATCTGGAGTTTGATACTGAGCAGATTCAATCATTTGGAGGTGCAGTTCCAGCCGGTGGTTTAAATACTTCACGAAGCTGGACTTTCATTAATCCAAGAATTGGTGCCCGTTATTCACTTGGTCAGAGTTCGGTATATGCTTCTATAGGTTCCACTGGTAGAGAGCCAACCCGAACGGATATTCTTCAGGGAGATGGGTCATCCATCAACGAATTCAATTTCACGTCTGCTCAGGATGATAATGTGGTGGTAGCAGAGCATGTAATCGATTATGAATTGGGATATGCATTCAACAATGCTCATTTCGATCTGGATGTGAATTTGTTTTATATGGATTTCAAAAATGAAATCTCACTGGTTGGGGCACTTGCATCCAATTCCTATGTGCCACTTCGTCAAAACATTCTGAAATCAAATCGAGCAGGTATTGAGTGGGTAGCAAACTATAGATTAAACAATATGATCAGCTTCAGCACCAATGGCGCCTATATGCAAACTAATGTTGATCAGTTTATAAATTCATCCAATGATGAATTCAGTAACATTGAACATATTTTTGCTCCAGATTTGAATCTCAACACCTCTGTTATTATTAAACCTTTTCAGGATTTAAGTCTTACTCTTTCAAACAGATACATTTCTGATTCCTTTATGGAATTATCAAATGATGAAGCTTTTCGGTTACCAGAAGTCGTAGTATTTGATGCTCAGGTTAGTTATTCGCTAAATAAAACGGCAGAATTGAGCCTGTTCATTAATAATATATTTGATGAATTATACTTCACAGATGGTGCGCCTGTCGATGTAGATTTTGATGGAACAATTGATGGCCCGGGCTTCAGAATACAACCACCAAGAAATGCTTTTGTACAATTACGCTTAAACTTATAAGCATAAAAAAAGCGGATCGCCGGTTGGCGCATCCGCTTTTCTTTAATTTATCTGAAAATAAATTATTCAGTAGTAATAGGAACAGCTACCCAGGTTGTACCCCAAGTAAGGTTCAAATGTGCTTTCGTATCTGATAGAGTGTCGAACCAGATTGTGAATGTTTCAACAGGAAGAGGAAACTCCTGAAGACCACCAGTTACTCTAATAACATCCATAGACTCATCATACTGAGTTCCCCATGATTGTTTCTTATTCAGAATCACAGTCCATTCAGTAGCACCTGGGATAGTATATAGTGCATAAGTACCAGCAGCCACATCCTGTCCACCGAATTTTACATCACCGGAGAAAGTGATTGCAGTAGCTTCATTAGCACCAGTTCTCCAAACTTTACCTTCAGGCATTAGCGATGAAGCATCACGACCTTTAAGAGCAGGTCTGCCATAAGATACATTAACAAGGGTAGTTCCAATTGTTTGACCAACCGTAGCGTTTGGGCTTGGACGGTTTCTGTCATTATTTCTTTCCTGAGCAAACAGATCATTCGTAAATAGAAGAACTACCGCAAACATACATATTGAGATTAATCGAGTATAGCTTTTCATGGCTTAGTATTTGGTTGATTTATTAGTCCTCTGGAAACAAAGATTTATCGATTCCCGGTAAAATCTTCAGAGCATTTTTGTAGTACACTTTCTTTAAAACATCATCGGGCAAATTCATTCCATACATTTTCCAGAAAGCATGTCTTTTTCTGAAATAGTCAAAATATTCATCATCGCTCTCCAGTACTCTGAAGTAAGTGTGGAATTCTTTTGGGCGGTAGGTGTCTTTACCGAATAAGATTCTGTCCTGATATTTTATAAAAAACTCACGTGCAAAACGTGGTTGTCTACCCAACTCAGCAATCACAGCAGCAATTTCAGTATAAACGTTTGGGTATTTGTCCAGATGTGCGCCAAGGCTTTTAAGATCGTTAGCCATCCATCCAAGATGTGCATTTATGAAAGTAGTATTAGGATGGTTTCCGAATACATTCCATTGTTCCTGCATTACTACTTCCCAGCTTGGATATCGAGTAGAATCACCCCTGTGACGTGAAGGAAACTGAATCATTTCAAGTAAGCGCTCATTATATCTATCAATTGGAGCCCAGAACTCAGCTGGTTCGCCGGTGTGAATGAGTACGGGCATTCCTAACTCACCACATAAATCCCAGATGGGTGCAATGCGGGGGTCATCCGTTTGAATGCGCTGACCATTATTATCAGTTGTTGTAAGTCCCAGGTTCTTGAAAATCTTTAATCCACGGGCGCCATTTTCATAATCCTGACGCAATTGAGCCACTGCATTTTCGGTCCACTTAGGATCATCCATTCCCCTAAAATCCACATTGGCAAAAACAACAAATCGTCCAGGAGCTGTTTCCCGGGCAGCATCAACCATATCTTTAAGACGATCACCAGAACCACCGCTAAGGTTTACAATAACACTCATATTAAGGCTGTCCATCTCAAGAACGGTAGTATTCAGATCCATCGTAGCCATTCTTCTTAGGTGACTATGAATATCTATAAATGGAAATTTAGCTGAAGTGATTTCTTCACCGGGTACTACTAGTGTAGAACGGGGGTTATAATCCTGAAAAGAAATGTCTTTAGTTTCCTGTGCAACGGATTTGCTTTGGCCTGCAATCAGGAAAATTAGTGTGAATAAGAATGGAGAGAGTGACTTTTTCATAGCCCTTGAACTGTTAATCAATGAGGTGTGGGCTAATATATAAAAGAAAACCCATATCGAAAGCTCAATATGGGTTTGATAATGATCAGTTTACCTGCTCTGTATCTTTGAGTAAGTGCTTAAACTCTTTCATGAATTTCTTCACTTTCGGAGCAATCACAAACGAACAGTAACCTGCATTTGGATTGTTTTCAAAATAATCCTGATGATAGTTTTCAGCTACATAATAGTTGTTAAGAGGTTCAATGGTAGTCACAATAGGATCTGCCCATAAACCTGAAGCATCCGTTCTTTTAAGTGAAGCTTCAGCAATTAACTTCTGCTCTTCACTATGATAGAAGATCACTGATCTATACTGAGTTCCAACATCTGCTCCCTGCCTATTAAGTGTAGTAGGGTTGTGTGTGTGCCATAAAACTTCAAGCAGAGTATCATATGAAATTACTTCAGGATCGAAAGTTACTCGAGCTACTTCAGCATGCCCGGTCTTACCAGATACTACCTCTTTATAAGAAGGATTTTTAATTACTCCACCTGAGTAGCCTGACTCAACAGCCACAACTCCGTTTACTCTTTCATAGATTGCTTCCACACACCAGAAGCAACCTGCTCCAAATGTGGCTTGTTCTAAATTCTTTTTCATCGGTTCTTGTGAATAAGTATTTAAACTGTACAATGCGATAAAGGCAAGTGCCAGTAGTTTTTTCATTTGTTTAATCAATTACGCTAGTCTTAATTAGGTTGTTTACCTGTAGATGATGATGTATAATCACTGAAACGTATAAAAATACGGTTTTTATATACACTTATTCATAACAATTGTATCAAATGAAGTCATTCCATTTAATTTCCATTCTTCTGCTGAGTTCTATCTTTATGATTCAATGTAATAACACCCCTTATTCTGTTGAGGGTGATAAGCATATTCTGGATTCACCAAACAATGATATGCAGGTTCAGTTCTGGGTAAACGATGCAGGTTCTCCTATGTACCAACTCATTAAAGGTGATGAAACGGTGATCACACAGTCTCGGCTTGGGTTAGAACTTAAAGAAGGAGATTTCACCTCCGGCTTTGAAGTGAGTCGCATTGACATATACACTGCAAACGATTCCTGGGAGCAGCCATGGGGTGAAGAACGATATATCAAGGATGAGCATAGTGGAATGTTAGTTGAGCTTAGCCAGATAGATGGCGGTAAAAGGTTACTTGTCAATTTTAGGCTTTATGATGATGGGCTTGGCTTCAGATATGAATGGCCTCATTACACCGGCTTAACTGAGTTTATTGTTATGAATGAAATTACCGAATTCAATATGACTGCCGATCATATGGCATGGTGGAATGAAGCCTACATCCCAAATAGATATGAGCATATCCACTATGAAACACGTGCTTCTGAAATGGATACTGTTCACACTCCTTTAACTATGAAAAGTGATGATGGTCTTCATATCAGTATTCATGAAGCAGCACTAACAGATTATTCCGCCATGAGTATTATAAATCGTGGCAACAACAAATTTGAAGCAACTCTTTTTCCATGGATGGATGGAAGTGGAGACAAAGTTAGAGCTACAGTACCATTTGTTAGTCCATGGAGAACCATAAAAGTTAGTGAAGATGCAGGCGGTCTTGTTACCAACTACATAGATCTAAATTTGAATGAACCATCAAAAATTGATGATACATCCTGGATTGAACCGGGTAAATATTTTGGAATCTGGTGGGATATGCATGTATTGACCAAATCATGGGCCTCAGGTAAAGATCATGGTGCAACTACTGAATACACGAAAGAGTGGATTGATTTTGCGGCAGAGCATGGCTTTGACGGAGTTCTGGTAGAAGGCTGGAATATTGGATGGGATGGAAACTGGGTAAATAATGCGAATGCCTTCAACTTTACAGAATCTTATACAGATTACGATCTGCCTTATCTCACCGAATATGCTCAGAGTAAAGGCACAAATATTATCATGCATAATGAGACTTCAACAGGAATAGAGAACTACGAAGCTCAGATGGATGAAGCTTATCAGCTGTATGAGGATCTTGGTATTCATGCCATCAAATCAGGTTATGTAGGAGATATGATTGCAAATGGTCAGTGGCATCATGGTCAGTATATGGTTCGGCACTATAGAAAAGCTGTGGAAACAGCCGCCAAACACAAAATAGTATTGGATGTTCACGAACCAATAAAAGATACAGGGATACGAAGAACCTGGCCAAATATGATGACGCGTGAAGGGGCTCGCGGACAGGAATATAATGCATGGGCTGTTGATGGTGGGAACCCGCCTGATTACATCCCAACAATAGTATTTACCAGAATGCTTTCAGGTCCTTTTGATTATACACCGGGCGTGCTGGATATCATGATCGAAGATAATGCTGAAGGTCGTGATTTAAATCGAGTATACTGGACACAAGCCAAAGAACTGGCTTTATATGTCGTGATCTATTCACCATTGCATATGGCAGCTGACCTGATGCATAACTATGAAAAGTATGCTGATGCCTTCCAGTTTATAAAAGATGTTCCCACTGATTGGGAAACCACAAAAGTACTGAATGCTGAAATTGGTGATTATGTCACCATAGTGAGAAAGGATAGAAATTCAGGGGACTGGTATTTAGGGTCTGTGACCAATGAAGATGCGCGGTCATTTAGTTTGAACCTAGATTTTCTTGAAGCAGGTAAAACCTATACAGCACAAATGTATGTTGATGGTGAAGATGCCAGTTATGAAGACAATCCTTATGATCTGGATATCATAGAAAAAGAATTTAAGAAAGGTGATACACTTGAGTTGAATTTGGCAACTAGTGGCGGTGCTGCGATTAGATTTGTAATGCAATAATTATGAAAACAAAAGAATCTCTTTTATACGCAGCAATAGCTTCTTCACTGGCAGGTTTTTTATTCGGTTTTGATACAGCCGTCATTTCGGGAGCGGATAAGCCCATTCAGGACCTCTGGGGTACCAGTGCCCTTTTTCATGGCACATTCATTATGTCTATGGCGTTATGGGGAACCGTGATTGGTGCTTTATTTGGGTCTGTTCCATGTGAGAGATATGGTAGAAAGTCTACGCTAATCTGGATTGGGGTTTTATATCTGGTCTCAGCAATTGGCTCAGCATTGGCTCCAGAACCCTTCACATTTTCCATATTCAGATTTATAGGTGGATTAGGTGTCGGGGCATCGTCAGTTGCAGCGCCTATTTATATATCTGAGATCTCACCGGCTAGGATAAGAGGTAAAATGGTAATTCTTTATCAGTTTATGCTTGTGCTTGGTATTCTGATTGCCTTCTTGTCGAATTACTTATTAGCGGGAATTGGTGATGTGGCGTGGAGAATTATGTTGGGAGTTGAGGCTGTGCCCGCAGCGCTCTATCTGATCATGGTTTTCGCTATTCCAAGATCGCCAAGATGGTTAGTGCTCAAAAAGCACAATATTGAAGAAGCAAAATCTGTATTGGAATGGATGAATCCTGATGATCATGTTGATGATCAAATCGCTGCTATACAAGCATCAGAGCATGCCGGGGCGGAAGCGCGCCTATTTTCCGGTAAATATAGATTCCCAATTATTCTTGCATTCCTTCTGGCTTTCTTCAACCAGTTATCCGGAATCAATTTTGTGATTTATTATGCACCAAGAATATTTGAGGCAGCTGGTTTGGCATCGAGTACGGCATTATTGTCCTCGGTAGGAATAGGGGTAGTGAACTTATTATTTACCATGCTGGGAATAACACTCATTGACAAAGCCGGCAGAAAACAGCTGATGTACATTGGTTCTATTGGATACATTACTACACTGGCTGTGGTATCCTGGGCTTTTTATACTGGAGCCGGTGGTATTATTGTTGTCATCTTTTTATTCGGATTTATTGCCTCCCATGCCATAGGACAAGGAGCTGTGATTTGGGTGTTCATATCAGAAATCTTCCCTAATACAGTTCGGGCTATGGGGACGTCATTAGGTACCGGTACCCACTGGGTATTCGCTGCATTGATCACGGTCTTTACGCTATTCTTTATGGATATATTGGGAGATAATCCGGCTCCACTCTTTGCTTTCTTCTCATTCATGATGGTACTGCAATTAATCTTTGTCTGGAGAATGATGCCTGAGACCAAGAATAAAACTCTGGAAGAGCTGGAGCTTGAGCTGACGTCAGATTAAGAAGAAAGTATCTCAGGATATTTCTTAGACACATTCACAATCAGTTCACCAAATAGGGTGTTTGCCCAGGCAAACCATGATCGTGTGAATCGAAATGGATCATCTTTGTGAAATGATTCATGCATGAAACCCGTGTCAGCATGAGTAGCTTTCAACCAGGCCAGACATTGTCTGATTTCATCAGGATCCTCACTTGTCATTGCCCGTAATATAATTCCCATCGGCCAGATACTTTCCTTTCCGGAATGTGGACTTGCTTGTCCTTCAGCAGCTCTCCCTTTCAGGAAATATGGATTGTGATCGCTTAACAAGAAGCTTCGTGTATTCTGATAAATCTCAGAACCTTTGAAATCCGGATTCAGATATGCTAAAGACATTAGTGAAGGTACATTTGCATCATCCATGTAGATTTTGTTTCCAAAACCGTCCACTTCATAAGCATACATTTTGCCGAAATCGAGATGTTCAGCAATAGCATATTGCTCAATTGCCGAATTCACTTCTTCAGATAAAGACAGACACATGGATGCGAACTCAACATCACCATAAACATTAGAATAAATCTCTGACATCTGATTCAGTGAAATAACTGCAAAAATGTTGGATGGAATGAGGAAGGGGAAATTGGTTGAGTCATCTGAAGGGCGGAATGCAGAACAAATTAATCCAACAGGTTTTATAGGTCTGCTTTTCCCATTAAATGGAACACCATCGATCATGCTGGTAGTGCGACGAACAAATTCATAAGGGGTAGTTCCATCTTTTCGCTGCTCAGTCACAAATGTGTCATAAACAGCCCGACCTGCTTTGTCCCAGGCTTCATCAAAAACAGAAGTATCACCAGTTAGATCGTAATATTCTTTGGATAGTCTGATAAAGTAGCAAAGTGAATCGATTTCCCACTTACGTTCATGAACACCTGGTACTGTTTCCGGTAAATCCTCACTCCACTCCGATTCTTTCTCGAGATCCTTATAAAAAGCATTCGCATAAGGATCAGTGTGAATGCATTTCACCTGTCGATTTACGAGTCCGGCCACAAGATCTTTCAGTTCTGCATCCTCATTAATAAATGGCATGTAAGGCCAAACCTGAGCTGTTGAATCCCTTAGCCACATAGCATCAATATCTCCAGTAATGATAAAGGTATCCGGCTTTCCATCAATCACTTCATAATCAACGGTGGTATCCAGAGTATTTGGAAAACAGTTTTCAAACATCCAGGCCAGTTCAGGATCTGTAATCATAGCCTTAGTTTCAGCAAGAATCTTTTCTACACTTTTACTTGTGAAGGTTCGATCAGCTAAAGGTGGACGATTACTAGTAAAGGGATTCGTGTTGAATAAACCATTACCTAAAAAGGTTGGAGTGATGGCGGCACCGGTAAATAACAATCCGCTGTTTTTAATAAAGTCTCTTCTTTTCATAAGCTATCATTATTCTAGAGAATGGATTCAGGGACTATTCCCCTGAACCAGAGTTTCAATCTTTTCTTGAATCCGGCTTCTTTGTCCGGATTAAATGCCAGAGTCGTCTGCCAGGCATTTTCCTCAAGTAATTCAATTTCCATGATATTATAAAGTCTTTTCGAAACAGTACTGTCCTCAATAACCACAATACACTCTGTATTCAGATTTGCTGATCTGGGATCCAGGTTAAAGGTTCCGATAACTGAAATTTCTTCATCAACTACCATTGATTTAGCATGTAGTCCAAAGGTTGGTGTAAAGTTAATTTTCCTTTGAAGTGCCCCAGTCATTACTTCAAATCGAATAGCAGCATCCGGTCGGTATTCATATATCTGGACACCGATATCAAGCAAGGTTTTGCGATCTCGTTTGTAGCCACTAAAGGCTTCTAAATTATCTGTTGAAAGTAAGCTGTTGGTCAGGATTTTTACTTCAACTCCTCTGTCGATGGCATCCTTAAAAAGCTGCTGGCTTAGTTCTGTTGTTACGAGGTATGGCGATTGAATTGAAATCGATTCATTTGCTCCTTGAATCAATTCGATTAAAGCATCAGTGCTTATACCACCTCCACCCAATCCACGTTCGTCGTTTTTACCAGGATCATCAGATATAAAAGACACATTTTCAGTCCAGATGAATTCATCTGATTCAATCTGTTCATTGAAGAGAGCAGGGGCGTTTTGAATTTTCTCTCTTAGTTCAGGCCAGTAGTTTTCAGGGCTGCAGGCATATTGCCTTAAGTATTCGAATTTACCCGATGCATTTATTTTCTCCTCACTGACTGAAATAATAGTTTCGATTGGTACGGAAAGAGGGTGATACCAAAATTCTTCGAATGACTGTTTTGTCTCATTAACAGCATTGCCAACCAACAGCACATCTCGATCTCTGAAATTGTATTCATGATCATAGTCGAAGTATTCATCAGCGATATTACGCCCGCCTGTTATTACGACCTGATCATCCATGATGAATGTCTTGTTATGCATACGTTGATTGAAGTCGCTGAAATCAGTTACCAAGGTGAATAATTTCTGGGGCAGTTTTTTTCCGATGTTCGCAATAGGATTATAGATCCTGATCTCAAGATTTGGGTGGGAATCGAGTGCGATCAGTTCATCGGCATCAGCTTCAACCATGATGTCATCAACCAGCAGTCTAACTTTCACTCCCCGGTCTGCCGCTCTTAGCAAATAATCGAGAGCAATGAGTCCTATATTATCTGCTGTGAAAATGAAGTACTGAATGTCTATGCTTTCAATGGCGGCATCACTCAACCATGCTCTGTATAGCATGGAAATATCACCTTCCTCAAGCACAAGAACACCGGTTTCCGAATTCGATGTGTCAGCAAGAACAGGGAATTGATCACTGAATTTCTCAAAGGTCATCGGCTCAATTTCAGCACAATAGTCTTCGGTAATTTCAGGAAATCGAGGTTCTTCAGAACAGCCGCTAACAATGTATGTTATGCTAACTAATAGTAGAAGAATTGACTGCGCTGATTTCATATTCCTTTGGTTGATTTAGCCTACCAAGCTAAAAGCTTTGCAATAGATTCCAAATAAGGGAAGGCGGGTGCATTCTTGAGGCATGATGAGCAACTGTGATACATAAACATACAATCAATGAAGTCTGTGATCATGTGAAGTACAAGCCCTATTCCAACTATTCTTGATTTTCCAGGAATAAAAAGGAGCATCACATAAATTATAATTGCTTCGAAAGAATGAAGTGGGTGAAAAAAAATACTGCATCTATCCGGGTCAAAAATGGGATCAGCCAGAAAGTGATCCAGGTCTACCAGCATGGTGGCTAATAAAATCAGATAGGTTTTTTTCCATTCATCACGATAGAAATAAAGGGCTATAAAGACCGGGACGATATAATGTAAAGTGTAGTGGGTAATTACCTGCATAACGAGTGCAATGTCTGCAACTGTTCTGACATGTAATAAGCTAAATTTTGAGCTTAGATTCCCTGTAATTATCAATGACTATCTGTATGAAGACTTCTTTATTGTTCTTCATGTGCTCAAGTTCAACATTATTCCTAATGATTGGGTGAAATTCACGTACGAATTCATCACTCCATAAAGCGAGCTCAACAACAAGAGGTGTTAATGCCAGACCTCTTTCAGTAAGTCTATAAATGTTTGTTTTCTTATTTCCCGGAAGCTTGTCTTTAGTAATAATTTTCATCTCCTCCAGCATCTTTAACCTGGATGAGAGAATATTTGTGGCTATGGCTTCATCACTTTCAACAAAGTCCTTGAAGGTTTCCTTGTCCTCGATAAGCATTTGTTTGATAATTACCATTGTCCATTTGTCTCCCAGAATGTCAATGGCAGAGGTAATTGGACAGTCACATCTAAAATCTACTTTCATATTACTAAGGTGTTAAATCTGTGGATAAATATAAAGATTTGTGTAAACACTTGCATT
>CBFHVG010000099.1:0-5330 GCA_965659005.1 uncultured Balneolaceae bacterium | reverse complement strand
AGAACATTTACACGAACATCATTGTATTCATACACAGATCCCGGTTCATTTCTCTCACGGGTGAGCCAGGTGGTTCTGTCACGATCCGGACGGTCGGCCCAGTCCGGTTTTCCCCAAAGGGTACCTTCCCAGTCAGAGGTTTGTCGAAGTAAGTGATCCCATGTAATCTTGGAATTATGTTCACCTTTGAAAGGCTCCATCACTTTTGCTGATTTAAAGTGGTCAGCTTTGTTTGCGTTATCATCGAATGTCATTGGATAAATCGGAGCCATATACATATCAACCTGGTCATTCACGTCTCTGATCAATCCCTTATCATAAGCAATACCAACCACAGAGGACAAAAAGGTTTTAGTCACGGAATGAGTCATATCTACACGAAAGGGCTCTCCCCATTCAGCTATGATATATCCATCTTTTATAATGATTCCAGTTTGCTCTCCTCGATCTTTGAATGGCCCAATTCCATATCCGAAAGGTTCGCGACCAAAGGTTCCATAATGGTTTTCTTCCATTGATCTGGGGTTTGTTGTCTCAGTATCCATGATGTATTCGATAGCAGCTTCCAGCTTAGCTTGATCCATACCAACTTCGGAAGCCGATTTAACATCCCAGTCGCCCCATTTGCCAGGGTAGTAAACTTGCGTTAGTGCTTCAGCTGATAGGAATAGAAGCAGAGAGAGAATGAGGAGCTTTTTCATGTGCAAAATAAGTGGGTTATTATGAATAGGATTGTAGGGTTAATTATGTCAATCCTTAGTCTTCGGATGGTATGACTCCAGTATCTTTGGATCATTACTAAGATCAGTTTCGGTATTCGAAATGTCATAAGGCACAGAATTCAGCAAGTACTTAATACTTTCCAGACGTGCTTTCTTTTTGTCATTAGCCTTAATAATGATCCAGGGATTTTCTACCGTATGAGTCCTTTCAAACATTTTCTTCTTATAAATAGTGTATTTATCCCAGAGATCTTGCGCCTTCTGATCTATTGGTGAAAGCTTCCATTGCTTAAGCGGGTTGGTTTTACGCTTTTCAAACCTTTTGGCTTGTTCCTTTTTATTTATACTGAAATAAAGCTTGATCAGAATAATGCCACTCTCATTCAGCATGTGCTCAAACTCAGGGACCTGTTTCATGAAACGCTCATACTCTTCATCGGTACAGAAGCCATTTACAGGTTCAACTACAGCTCTGTTATACCAGGATCTATCAAAGAAAACAATCTGTCCTTCATTTGGGAGTTCCCTGATATATCTCTGGAAGTACCATTGCCCTTGTTCTTCTTCAGTTGGTTTTGGGAGAGCAACAACTTTATAGCCTCGCGGGCTTAAGTGCTCTATAAATCTTCTTATAGCCCCACCTTTACCAGCGGCATCTCTACCTTCAAAAAGAACAACAATACGTTTGTTATTTTCCTGAATCCACCGCTGCATTTTGACGAGCTCAACCTGCAGATTATCTAGCTTGTCTTCATACTCAAGGCGGTTTAATATTAACTCTACCGTCTGATTTTTCCTCCTGATCAGCTTTGCTAACCGCTTGATAGATTTCAGCTTTTTTAGGTCCTCTAAAAGGATGTACTCGCCTTCCTTGGCCATAGACTATTTATTCTTTAATTCAAAAATGCTTGTTGTTTTACCCTCTGCTTCGACGCCGTCAACAGATATTTGTTCACCCGTAATTACATTTTCGGCAAGTGAGAAGGAATCCAATACCTCAGAGAATCGCTGTTTATCAATCATGACTGATTCTTCATTATTGTTCATTACTATCATTACAGTCTGATCTTCATGGATTCTGAAGTAAACATAGATGTCATTTTCGGGCACGAAGTGTAATAATCGACCTTCATGTGTGGCGACTGCAGTCTTTCTCCATTTCGTAAGAGCCGTCACATATTCCATGATTTCATTTTCCTTATCTGTCCGGCCTTCAGCAGTAAAAACTGATCTATCATCACCAGGAAAACCACCCGGCATAGTTTGTCTCCAGCCCTCATCATCTCCACCTCTATTCTCATGCTCCATCATGAGTTCCGTTCCATAGTAGACTTGAGGAATACCGCGGGCGGTCATTAGGAAGGCATAGAGCATTTTAAAATGAGCCTCATTTTTACCTACCTGCTCATAAATTCTTCCCATATCATGATTATCCAGAAAGATCACATTCTGCATCGGATCTGAATAATGCATGTCTTGAGCAAAGATGTAATACAACCTTCTAAGGCCTTCGAGCCATCCGAAGTTTTCATTCATTGCCTGACGGGTTTCAAGAGCAAATGGGAAATCGGTTACACTTGGGAGGTGGGAATTATACCCATCATCTACTCCTTCGGGATCGTACTGCCAAAAAGGTTCTATGGCAGTTTTATTTACCCAAACTTCACCAACAATATTGAAATCGGGATAGGCTTCCAGAACTTCTTTAGCCCATCTTGCCATATAATCTTTATCTGGGTATACATAGGTATCCATTCTAATGCCATCCACTCCTGAATACTCAATCCACCAAAGAGTATTTTGGATTAAATAGTCTGCAAGCAACTCATTTCTATTATTCAAATCCGGCATTCTTCTGTTAAACCAGGATTTTGTGAGCTTGTCCTTGTCATACTCTGAAGCGTAAGGATCAGAAGCCACTGAGCCCCTGAAAGATGACTGTCCGTGTGTATCCCAATCTGAAATCCAGTCTGATGTTGGAAGGTCATTCATCCACCAATGCTGATCTCCAATGTGATTATGAATCATATCCATAATTACTTTCATGCCTTTTTTGTGAGTGGCATCTATCAGTTCTTTATAGTCTTCATTACTCCCATATCTTCTATCAACTCTATACATGTCTGTTGCTGCATAGCCGTGATAAGCGCCATAATCCGGGGTCATATCATTTTCGAAAAGAGGGGTAAACCAAACGGCAGTCATTCCAAGGTCGTAGATGTAATCCAGGTTATTCATGATCCCCTGAATATCTCCACCCTGGCGGCGTTCAGGATTGCTTCTATCCGCGGATTCAAGCATACCTGCAATGGTATCATTATCCGGATTACCATTAGCAAAACGATCAGGCATCATAAGATAAATTACATCAGAAGCATCAAAGCCCTGGTTTTTTCCATCTCTCGAATCTCTTTCTTTCAATTCGTATGGAATCTGTTTTTGATCGCCTTCCAAATCAAGAGTGATATTAAACTTACCTGCTTTTGCTCTTGATGTTATGTCCAGATACAGGAATAAATAATTAGGCGAATCAACCTTAACCTGTTTTTTTATTCTTACTCCAGGGTAGTTGATGGAAGCCTCATAACGACCAAAGTCACTTCCATATAGTAATATCTGAAGTTCATCAACAGGCATATCTGTCCACCAAAAAGCCGGTTCAACTTTCTCTGATACAGGTTTAGCCTTAAAGATGGGTTCATCTTTTTTATAGGGATTCTCAGTTGGTTCAGGGGATTGGTTACAGGATAATATTGATGCCAGAACTATAATTCCCAGCAAGGAGTGAAGCTTTTTCATTAAGAGGATATTTGAATCAAGGTTTTGAAGAAATTCGCCTAAAATCGACTAAAGCGCAAAGGTTTGCATCTGTCTGGCAACATTATACCCCGCATTCTTTACCTCTTGATAAGCTGATTCATCAAAGATCAGCGGATTTGAGTGATTGAAGTGAATAAAATGCACTTTGGATTTATCCTCATCAGACAATTCTTTGAACAGATCCATACTTTCAACTACGAAGGGATGAGGAAATTCACTCATATCTCGATTTGGGATTTCATTCTGGTCGTAAAAAGTAGCATCCAGAAAAGCATAATCTACTTCTTTTATTAATTCACGAATATCGGTTTCCCAGATTTCCCATTTATTAATATCAGGTATAAAGAGAACCTTTTTTTCTGCCTCAATTATGTAACCCACGGTTTCTGAATACTCATCTCGGTGAGGAACTTGTAAAGGGGTGACTGAAATATCTTCGGTTATTGAGATAGTGCTATCAGCGATCAGTGACTTCAGGCTGATGTTAGAATAGTTAACCAGTTGACTCCATGGTCCATTGCTCGAAAGGTATTCCTGCATTCTGGGCATAGTGTAAACTGGAATATTCGTTGCGCCCATCGACTCATGTCCAACATGCATTAATCCTGTATAGTGGCCCATATGGGCGTGAGTCAGAAAGATTCCATCAGGAGTATTTGTTTTCGAATCAGAAACTGTGTTTAGAATATGTAATTGCTCTTTGAAATCTGGAGTTGCCTCGAAAAGCCATTTAGTATTGGTTTTCTTGTCAATTACAGCAATTGATGTTGCGAAGCGAGCTTCTTCTTCACCTCTCCAATGCCTCATACAGTGTTCTTTGGTGCAACCAGCCTGAGGATAACCGGCATCCTGAGCTACACCAAGGATGATCAGATATGTATCGGCATCTGGAATTTTCAGGTCCTGTTTTTCGCTCGGATTACATCCGAGAAGTGCGAGAGTGAGTAATAATAGGTAACGTCTCATAAATCTTTTCGGAGGATGTAATTAGTTAAACGTTGGTCCTGTATCTGTACTTCTTGTTCTTTTATTAAGGTGAATCCTTTACGCTGAAAGAAGTCTAAAGCAACTAGGCTTGAATGAGTTTCAATGTAGTCTAAATCTGATTTTCTTGCCTGATTTTCGATATGCTTATATAAGGATGAGGCAATTCCTTTTCTATGAAATTTTGGATCAACGAACAGCACATCTAGATAGTTCTTATGGTCGATGGAGGCAAAACCAATGATCTGTTTATCAAGCTCGCAAATCATAAAATATTGATTCCTAATTCGATTGAGCCATTTATCATGGTTTTGAACCGAAGTTGGCTAATTGATTTGAATTATGAGTTGTAATTGACATGTCATAACCGCTAATGCTTTCAATATGAAACTCTGTTTCCACTAGCTTATGCTGAACGAATTCTACCTTTTGAGAATACGTGCTGTCATCGCCCTTCGGTATAAGGCCAATTGCCTGATATCTATTAATTAGAAAGTTCTCAGCAAGATTTAGGCCCCTTGAACCGGTGTCCCTTCCTTGCATAACATCAGAGGCAAAGTAAGTGAGGTCTCTCTTTAGAGCTTCTTGCGATATAGCGGACTGAAAAGCTATAGCGTCTACTGGGCTTTGACTATCTGAAACCTCTTTTAAACATCCGGATAAAACTGCTATAAGCAGTAAGCAGAAGCCTATCTTTCTCATATATTCTATCTCTGTTCTCTAGCCGATAATTTCATCAACCGGTTTTAAGTCTAAGTAAAAGTCTGTTGGTTTGGATTCAATAAACAGGTTTATCTGTTGTTC
>CBFHVG010000098.1:0-10104 GCA_965659005.1 uncultured Balneolaceae bacterium | reverse complement strand
GATGTTGTTGCACCGCCAATAAGTAAGGGTGTTTTTAACCCTCTTTTCTGCATTTCCTCAGCCACATATACCATTTCATCCAATGATGGGGTAATCAGTCCGCTTAAACCAATGATATCGACTTGATGCTTCTCAGCTTCTTCCAGAATGGTATTAAGAGGTACCATCACACCTAAATCGATGATTTCGTAGTTATTACAAGCCAGAACAACTCCAACGATATTCTTTCCGATATCGTGAACATCCCCTTTTACTGTAGCCAGAAGCACCTTTGCTTTGCCGGAACTGGCTTCAGGGTTATTCTTTTTCTCTTCTTCCATAAATGGAATGAGGTAAGCCACAGCTTGTTTCATCACCCTGGCACTCTTCACAACCTGAGGTAAGAACATCTTACCTGCACCAAAAAGCTGACCAACCGTATTCATTCCATCCATCAGTGGACCTTCAATTACCTCCAAAGGTCGATCATAAAGCTTCCTGGCTTCTTCGGTATCCTCAATGACAAATTCATTAATGCCTTTGATCAAGGCATGCGACAGACGCTCATTAATGGGCAATGATCGCCATTCCTTTTCTTTTTTGACTTCTTGCTCAGAGATTCCTTCAAATTGACGTGCAAATGCCGATAAACGATCAGTGGCATCATCCCTACGATCAAATAGAACATCCTCTATATGCTCCAGTAAGTCTTTTGGAATCTCATCATAGACTTCAAGCTGAGTTGGGTTAACTATACCCATGTCCATACCATTAGAGATTGCATGATATAGAAAAGCAGCATGCATGGCTTCCCGAACCTTATTATTGCCCCTGAAAGCAAAAGAAACATTGGATACTCCACCGATAATGTGGGCTCCGGGTAGATTTTCCCTTATCCACTTACAGGTATTGAAATAGTCAATAGCGTAGGTTCTATGCTCATCCAACCCGGTTGCTACAGGAAATATATTAGGATCTAATATGATGTCTGATGGATCAAAACCTACCGTTTCGGTCAGAATTTTATATGATCGTTCACATATAGTTATTCGTTTCTCATAAGTATCAGCCTGGCCATTCTCATCAAATGCCATTGCAATAACAGCTGCACCGTACCGATTCACCAGTTTGGCTTTTCGAATGAACTCTTCTTCACCATCTTTCAAGCTTATAGAATTGACAATCCCTTTGCCCTGAATACATTTTAAACCTGCCTCGATGACCTCCCATTTAGAGGAATCGATCATAATGGGAATACGGGCAATATCGGGCTCTGATGCAATTAGATTCAGGAAAAGTGTCATGGCTTCTATGGACTCGATCATCCCTTCATCCATATTTACATCCAATATCTGAGCACCTCCTTCTACCTGATCTCTGGCTACTTCAAGAGCAGTTTCAAAGTCATCTTCCTTGATGAGATTCAGGAATCGACGTGAGCCCGTTACATTGGTTCTTTCGCCTACGTTGATGAAATTCGAGTTCTCATTGGTTATGAGCGGCTCAAGACCACTTAATTTGATGGGTAATGTCTTCATTATATCTTTTCAGCAATCTTACGGGGTTTGTATTTAGATGCTATATCAGCCATCACATTAATGTGTTCCGGTGTGGTTCCACAGCAACCACCAAGAATATTAACAACATGATCTTTTAGGTATGCTTCCACCTCTGCGCCCATAGCCTCTGGTGATTGATCGTATTCCCCGAATTCATTAGGTAAGCCCGCATTTGGATATGCTGATATAAAGTGTTCCGATTGTCGTGAAATTACTTGAAGATATGGGTGTAACTGACTGGCACCTAATGCACAATTAAATCCAATACTTAAAATCGGAGCATGAGATAAGGAGATTAGAAATGCTTCTGCAGTTTGCCCGGAAAGCGTTCTTCCACTTGCATCTGTAATGGTTCCTGAAATCATTATAGGCACTTCATTACCTCTTTCTTCAAATAATTCCAGAATACCAAAAAGAGCAGCTTTGGCATTCAGTGTATCAAATATTGTTTCAACAAGTAGCACATCCGCACCTCCATCCAGCAATCCTTTAGCCTGAACCTTATATGCTTCAGCTAGCTCATCAAATGTAACCGCTCTAAAACCCGGATTATTCACATCAGGAGATAGTGAAGCCGTTTTATTGGTTGGGCCCAACGCCCCAGCCACGTATCGAGGTTTATCAGGATTCAATCCTGAATAGGCATTTGCAGCCTCTTTGGCTATACGGGCCGATTCGAAATTCAATTCATATGCCAGTTCTTCAAGATGATAATCAGCCTGAGAGATAGAAGTTGAGCTGAATGTATTGGTTTCTACTATATCAGCACCTGCTTCCAGATACTGCTCGTGTATAGCCTTTATCACATCAGGACGCGTAATTGAAAGCAAATCATTATTCCCTTTCAGATCATGAGAATGATCTTTAAAACGTTCTCCTCGAAAATCCTCTTCCGATAGAGAATAACGTTGAATCATGGTACCCATAGCACCATCAAGAATTAAAATTCGTTCTTCTAATAGATTTTGAATGTTCACGCAAACAGGATTGGCTTATTCAGAAAGATCGCGTGAGCAATATTTCGCTTATCTTCCGACGCTTTTGGCGTCGTGGGATTTAGCACCTGCCACTGGTGTGATGGTTGCTAAGACGTCAACAGGCCCATTCCCTCGGTCTTTCTTTATAAGCATTAAAATTACGTAGCAAATATAAGCACTTAGTCAGGAAAATAAAATCAAAGTGCTGTAACTATACCGAAATGCACTTTTCCATTCGCAATGTCATCCTGCGGTGAAATTGCATAACTAAAGGTAAGTTGCCCTGCCCGAGTGAGATAACTCAATCCGAAACCAAATGAATAAAGAAAATCAATTTCTTTAAACTGATCATTTATTTCAGTTATGAGCTGTGGTCTTTTGTACCCTCCCAGGGTGTTGAATGCGAATAAAAATGATTCCCGATTCAATAGATATCGGTACTCTGTATTCAACCAACCCACTCTACTAGCAAAAAACTGCTCTTCGGTATAACCTCTAAAGGATCTCGCTCCTCCAAACCTGAATAAATCAATTTCTGTGAAATAGCTGGACTCATTTAGGTAAATAAAGCCCGAAAAATTCAGTATTTGTCTTTGTTTAACAGGGATAAAAACATCAGCATCAGCGGTAAGTATACGTTGACTAATACGCCTATCATTAATCTGTCCATTAAAATCATCCGGATCTACCTGTTTTATAGCTGTCGCGAATTCGATTCTAAACTCCAAGCCGGTTGTAGGCACTCTTGGATGGTTTATATTTCGGTATTTGTACCCCAATGTGGTAATTCCTCTCCTGCCATCAAGTTCAGTTCTACCCAATTGCATCGTAGTAGATGATGAAATACTCTGATTTGAATAATTACCATAAACGCTACTACTCTGGGATAAATAATATTCAGCTCCAATTGACAATGTACGGGCCTGATAGTTTGTATCCTGTTGAAAGAAGGTGAAACCACCTTGAACACCAATAGGCAGTCCCAGGAACCAGTTTTGCTCTACATCCACATTTAATCTTGAGTTTTGCAGCGTCAGACGTTGAAACAGAACATCAAGCCTTGATCCATCGGAGAAAGCATTTACAAGCCCAAATCGACCTTCACCTATGAATTGATTACCCTGATCAGTATTAGGCACATAACCAAGCACTCCGTCAATGTAGTTTGGATTTCTTTCTTCAACCTTCACATACAGAGATTTTACACCATCCTGATCGACTAGAGCTGGTTTTTCAACCGATTCAAAGAAGTTAGTCTCTTGTAATCTTAACTGAATATCATTCAGAATTTGCGGTGTTATTAATGTTGAATCATTTAGACTAATAACTTTCCTCAGATAATCAGGACCAACTCGCTTTAAGGATGAAAATTGAACCTCATCTACTATCCATAAAGCGCCCGTATCCACACTTAAATCCAAAGAAACCATACATACATCTGTATAGGTCCTGAAATTTTCAATTGAGATTTCAACAGACATAAACCCTTCTGACTCATAATGGTTAAGAATCATATTTAACAGATTTGAGACATTTTGATCAGAAAACGTCTTGTTCAGATATACGGAAACATCAAACGGCACACTGTCCGTCTGAGTATTAAGAGCTACACTTGAAATCGTTAACTCAGTGCACTGAGGGGTGTTTTCACTGCTTATTTGTGCCTGAATTACCTGGGGAGTGGCAAGCAACAATATGTAAACTAGAATTTGTCTCAAATGATTAATCCTTAACGGATAATCTCAGCAACAAAGTTAGGTAAAGCAAATGAGGCTTTATGAATTTCTGCATTATAGTATTTAAGATTGGCTCTATGCTGTTTAGAGAACTCTTCAGCTCTTACTAGAACATCATCACTAATATGATTTAATCCTTTTGAAGCAAATCCCATCGACCACATTCCGGAAGGATATAACGGTATGAATGACAAATACATAGAAGATTCTTCAAACAATTCACTTAAAGCTTTAAAAACCTTATTCATGCTTCCATGATAGGATTCAACCCAGGGGCTTTCGGTTTGTGTTGTAAGTACACCGTTTTCATTCAATGCATTATAGCAACTCTGATAGAAAGCTTTATTAAAGAGCCCTTCAGCAGGCCCTACAGGATCGGAACCATCAATGATAATTACATCATATAATCCCTTCACTTTCTTCAGGAATTCAATACCATCTTCAATCAATAGATTTAATTTAGGATTGTTCCAATCCCCAACCTCGGGTAAAAATTGCTTTGAAGCTTCCACAACCACTTCATCTATTTCTACCATATCCACTTGTTTAACTGAAGCATGCTTCATTACCTCCCTGGCCGTCCCACCATCCCCACCACCGATAATAAGTACTCTCTCGGGGTTTGGGTGTGCATTTAAGCCAACATGAGCCAGCATTTCATGATATACAAACTCATCTTCTTCGGATAACATAACCATATCATCAATAGTCATTAGATTACCCCAACTGTCCGTTTTCAGGATTTCAACCTTCTGAAAAGGTGTTTTTTTTGAGAACAAAACCTCTTCTATCCCAATAGTGAGTCCAGTCTTGTTCTTATAAAACTCTTTGTATTGCATGTATTCGATTATCGTTATGCCTTATGAATTATTCGTTATCCGAAACGAATTCTCGAATAACGAATAACGATTATTGGTACCATAAAACAGCGGCCGCAAAAGTAGCGCCGCACTTCTCTACCTGATGCTCAATTCCAGCGAATTGAATCTCTTTTAATGCTCTTTTCCTGAATTCGAAGGCATCCACAACCATTTGCTTTACAATAGTCTCAACATATTCAAGCCGAGTATGATCCTCGAATTCCATTATAACACCAGGTTCATTTGAATCCTCAGGGATTCCAATAGCAATAGCCGAAGCAATCCACATTTGAGGGGTTTGAGAATCTATATGGGCATATGCCAAAGGGATAAGTCCACCTTTTGGTAATCTAAGCTCATTAGCGTTCAATTTTTTAGCTGAGGGTGGCAAAATTGAGCTCATACGCATCAGGTTAGTGTCACCCACACCAGCATTCAATAGAGCGTTATCAAAGGCGTTTAAGCGGGTATTTCCTTCTGCTGCACCAGTTACCAAACAATAAGCATTAGGTGTAGCCACCATTTCGAAAGTATTTAACTTAGTCATTGCTTATTCAATTACGTTTCCTGAAGACTTATGAAGCAGTTTTTGCCCTGCTGCAACCTTGAATAATCCTCTTTTCAGCTCAGTACTTGAAACATTCTCTGATTCCAAGTTGTCTTTAAGGTATTCTTGAATTATCCAGGGATCTATACTTTCACCACAAGTGAAAATATCTACAGCCGCATAACCGTATTCTGGCCAAGTATGAATAGTTACATGTGATTCAGCAATCACAATCACACCACTCACCCCATAAGGGGAGAATTTGTGGAAATCATGAGAAACAATTGTGGCACCAGAGCGCTTAGTTGCTTCGATCATTACATCAGTAATAAACTCTACATCGTTAATTTTAGAATTAACACAATCGTAAAGTTCAACAAGAATTTGTCTGCCAAGGGCTTCCAATAATGTAGACTCCTATAGAAAAAGTTGATAAAGGATATTTTGATAATGTTTCTGAAAGCGTATACTAGCCGAGGCCGTTCCGACTTTAACATCAAAAATTACGAAGAAAACTCTTCTAAATGATCACCGGCACAAAAAAAATTTCTACTGATCAGGCACTAGATTTCTATAAAGCTATTTTGCTGCCCAGGCTTATTGAAGAGCGTATGCTAAAGCTTTTACGCCAGAATAAGATCTCAAAGTGGTTTTCTGGCATTGGGCAAGAAGCTGTTAGTGTAGGAACGACACTGGCTATGAAGAGTCAGGATTACTTACTGCCTATGCACCGGAACCTGGGAGTTTTCACCACGCGTAACGTGCCACTTTATACTCTTTTCTGTCAGTTATTCGGTAAAACAGAAGGTTTTACACATGGTCGCGACAGATCTTTCCACTTCGGTACCTTAGATTATAACATAATTGGCATGATATCACATCTTGCAGCCATGATGCCTGTAGCCGATGGTTTAGCTCTTGCTTCAAAAATGAAGGGACAAGATGCAGTTGCTGTCAGCTTCTGTGGTGATGGTGCAGCAAGCGAGGGTGATTTTCATGAGGCCATTAACCTGGCTGCAGTATGGGGACTACCAGTTATTTTTGTGATTGAGAACAATGGATATGCCCTTTCCACACCAACTCATGAGCAATATGTTTGTGATAGTCTGGTGGATCGTGCTAAAGGATATGGTATTGAAGGAATTCAGATTGATGGCAACAACCTCCTGGAAGTTTATGAAACCATGGAGGAAGCACGTAAAAAAGCTCTTAAAGGAAACCCTGTACTCATTGAGGCTATTACATTTAGAATGCGTGGACATGAGGAAGCTTCCGGTATACATTATGTGCCTGATGTGCTCATCAAAGACTGGTCTGAAAAGGATCCCGTTGATCGTTTTGAACATTATTTGCTACGTGAACACCTGATTACAGAGGAGAAAATTGAACTTATAAAGAGAGAAATTGAAGAATCCTTTAAGGATGATCTTAAGAAAGCAATGGCAGCACCAGAGCCTGAATTTGATGCAAATGAAGAACTTAGCCGTGTCTATGTTAACGCACCGGAATCATTAAAAAATAACACAACCGGGAAGGTTGTCGAAAGAAGATTCATAGAAGGCATTCAGTCTGCTATTGAGCAGGCATTTGAAGAAGATGATAGTTTTATGATGATTGGGCAGGATATTGCTGATTACGGAGGAGTATTTAAAATTACCGATGGCTTCATGGATAAATTTGGTAAAGACCGAATCCGGAATACCCCTATTATTGAATCTGGAGCTCTTGGAGCAGCACTAGGGTTATCATATGCTGGAATGAAACCCGTAGTTGAGATACAATTTGCTGATTTCATATCGTGTGGTTTCAATCAGATCGTCAATAATATTGCAAAATCACACTATAGATGGTCTCCAAGTGTAAATATGACCATCAGGGCTCCTCATGGCGGTGGCGTTGGTGCCGGCCCTTACCATTCTCAATCTGTTGAAGGTTGGTTCATGCAAATACCAGGTCTAAAGGTTGTTGTACCCTCTTCTGTTGAAGATGCTCAAAACTTAATGTATAGCGCCTTACATGACCCAAATCCTGTTCTATTCTTTGAGCATAAGAAATTGTATCGCTCAATTAGAGCTGATGTCCCCGAGAAAGCGGTTTATGAACCTTTAGGGGAAGCAAAAGTAATTCAGGAAGGAACAGACGCAACCATCATCACTTATGGTATGGGTGTTCATTGGGCAAAACAATTGGCTGATCAATCAGATTCAAATATTGAAATCATAGATTTACGCACACTATTGCCTCTAGATCTGCACACGATTCAGCTTTCTATTAAAAAAACACATAGAGCATTATTGATTCAGGAGGCCTCATTAATGATGGGACCAATGGCAGAAATCGCTGCTGAGATATCTGAATACTGCTTTGAGGACCTTGACGCCCCTGTCATGAGATGCGGTGCATTAGACACGCCAATTCCATTTAATAAAAAGCTAGAAGAAGGTTATTTTGGCGTCCCTGAAATGGAAAAGAAATTAAAAGCATTACTAGCTTATTAATTTATTAAAATCATACTGGTTTCACATAAATACTCAAGCTTAGGTTCTTCTACACAGCCAATTTATTCATATCTGGCTGGATTTTTATAAATATGCTTTTCTTCCCGGAAAAAGCACAGTTTTCAATATTCGAAATGGCCTTTGAGTTTTCCGAGGCTTACCGATTAATTGCATCAATTTGGGGCGCAATCTTCATTATATCCATCATTGGATTAGTTTATCCAAAGAACATGAGTCTGGTTTTATTTTTCCAGTTCATTTATAAAATATTGTGGCTTTTGTTTGGCGCATTACATGCAATCATGAACAATCAGCCTTATCCAAAAGCAATGGCTGCTTTCTTTCTTGTTTGGGTAATTGTTCTACCATTCATTATCCCCTGGAAGTTCATATTCGATAAAACCCTGTCGGCAGACGAGTAGTCGATTTGTCTTTCATTTTAGCATTGATTCCTTAGCTGAATAGAGCTAATCTTCTCTTACTAATCAATCAAGAGCTTTATGAAATGCCTAAGTACTATTACTCTTCTATTTGCCTTGTTAAGCTATTCTAGCTTCGCACAGAGTGTTCCAATTACATTTAATGTGGATTTGAGCGTACAGATCGATAATGATCTATTTGACCCACAAACTGAAACCGTGGACATAGCCGGTTCCTTCAATGGCTGGGGAACTACTCAAAATCAGCTTTTTGATACCGATAACGACTCTATTTACACCATTACTATTGATGGATTTACCGTTGGTGAAACCATTGCATATAAATTCAGATATAACTTTGAATGGGGTGGCCGAGAAGAATTTCCTGGAACAGGTAACAACCGTTATTACACCGTTAAGGGTGATTCTAATAACATTCTTGTCTGGTATAACGACGAATTACCTTCAACCGGACCACCTAAAGCAGTTTTTGAAGTTAACAGCACCTTTTTATTCGAAGGAAGTGTATTGAACTTCAACAACCAGTCATTTGGAGAGATCACTAATTATGAATGGTATTTCGAAGGAGGCTCCCCATCGACTTCTATTGAAGAAAATCCAGTGATCAGATACAACAATGCGGGTACTTTTGATGTCCAACTCATCGCTACCAATCCCACTGAATCGGATACACTTCTCTTGACTGACTTTATCACAGTTGAAGAGAGAAATATTGGTGAAGCAAAATGGTGGAATGAGAGGGTCTTTTATGAACTTTTTGTTCGAAGTTTCTATGATTCTGATGGTGATGGTATAGGAGACTTCAGGGGAATTATTGAGAAAATGGATTATCTGAATGATGGAGACCCATTGACTGACAGTGATTTAGGAATTACCGGTTTGTGGCTAATGCCAATCAATCCATCCCCTTCTTATCACGGATATGACGTTACTGATTACAAGGCTATCAATCCTGATTATGGCACCATGGATGATTTTAAGGAGTTCCTTGATCTCGCTCATGATCGTGGTATTGCGGTGATTATAGACTTTGTAATGAACCACACATCCAACAGGCATCCATGGTTTGAAGCTTCGCAAGCCAATGATCCTTTCTATAGAGACTTTTACCGTTGGTCAGCTGAACATCCCGGAATTAATGGACCATGGGGTCAAAATGTTTGGCATCAATCTGGGGAGGATTTCTATTATGGTTTATTCTGGGGTGGAATGCCTGATCTGAATTATGATAATACAGCTGTAAGAGATTCAATGTTTGCTATTTCTGATTTCTGGATGAATGAAATTGGAATAGATGGATTCAGGCAGGATGCTGTCTTATACATTCATGAAGATGGCGATACTCTCAAAAACACTCAGAAGACGTTGAATTTCTGGAATGAATTTAATCTGAATACAAAAGCAGCAAACCCTGATGCATTTAATGTTGGTGAGGCCTGGGAGCCAACTGAAACCGTTTTAAAGTACATAAGCAATGATAGGCTGGATTATGCTTTCGAATTTGATTT
>CBFHVG010000097.1:0-14461 GCA_965659005.1 uncultured Balneolaceae bacterium | reverse complement strand
CGAACCCACTCTTCTACGAATATTCATATAATCAGTTAGACTGGTACCATATTGAATCAGATCATTTCAACATCATTTTTCAGGAAGGAAATAGTAGATCTGCACAGGTCATCGCTCGTATCGCTGAGGAAATATACCCGGCAATAACTGATTTATATGAGTATGAACCTGATTCTAAAGTTAGCATCGTTCTTAAAGATCGAGAAGACTATTCAAATGGTGCTGCCTATTTCTTCGATAACAAGATTGATATCTGGCTTCCTGCTTTAGACACTCCCCTTAGAGGTACACATAACTGGTTGAGAAATGTAATCGCTCATGAATTTACGCACATAGTACAAATTCAAGCCAGTCTTAAAAGGTCCAGAAAACTTCCAGCTGTTTATTTACAATGGCTTGATTATGAACGTGTTCGTCGACCTGATGTACTTTATGGATTCCCCAATGGTATTATCACCATGCCTTTTGCAGCTGTAAATGTGCCTGCCTGGTTTGCAGAAGGAACAGCTCAATTTCAGAGAACAGGACTTTATTACGATACCTGGGATAGTCATAGAGATATGATTCTCAGAACTCGAATTCTAAATGATACCTACTTCAGTTTAGCTGAAATGGCCACTTTTGCATCTAAAAGCAGTATCGAAAGAGAAACAGTTTATAATCAGGGATATGCTTTTACCAATTACCTGGCAAATAAATATGGTGAGAAAGTACTTAAGGAGATCTCTAATGCTCTTGGTAAACAAGGCGTAAATTCAGTTGAAAAAGCTATTCAGATTGCTACAGGAACCCCAGGTCTAGAAGTCTTTGATAACTGGATAAGTGAACTTAAAATGAGTTATGGGGATGCTACTCAAAGCATTAAATCCACACCATCAACCTACATCGAGAAAGATGGTTTTTTCAATTTTTACCCAAGGGTATCACCAGACGGTAAATACATTGCTTATCTATCGAACAGAGGTACAGATATATCAGCTCAATCTCTTTATTTAAAAACAGTTGATGGTACTGAGTTTATATCTTTACTAAAGGAAGAAGATGACATGGTAATGGATAATCACATGCATCAGTTGGAAAAACCAAGTGTTAAACTGGCCAGTTCTTATTCTTTCTCACCTGATGGCTCTAAGATTGCCTATGTAACCATTCGAAAGAACAGATATGGTGAGCAGCTAAACGATTTATACATCTATTCGATTGAGGATAAAAAGAAAGAAAGAATTACTTCTTCCTCCAGATTCAGTTCCCCTGTTTGGTCCACAGATGGAGAAAACATCTACGGAATTCAATATCAGAAAGGCACGCAAAACCTGGTTCGCTTTGATCTGGATAACAAGAATTTTGAAACCCTGACCAAATTTCAAAACGGTGAGACGCTTTTCTCCCCTACTCTGGACCCATCCGGAAATAATCTTTATTTCGCCTATGCTGATAAAGAGGATAGAAATCTTCAGGTACTTAATATACAGTCACAAAAAGTTGATCTAGTTCTTAATTCAAGACTAGCTGATATAAGAGATCCATTCGTCAGTTCGGATGGCAGATATCTATATTATTCAACTGATGCAGATGGCATATTCAATATTCACAGATGGGAAATCGGAACCAACGAATTTGAGCAGCTTACGAGTGTAATTGGAGGTGCTTTTATGCCCTTTGTTATGGGAGATGAGTTACTCTATTCAGAGTATGAAGCCGATGGCTATAAGGTTAAGAAAGCATCTCTTAATGAACTTGGTAATACACAAGGATATTACGAACTAGATGTCCTCTTCGATTATGAAGCAGCCACTGTATCTGATGAAGTATTTAATTTGAATACATTTGATGACTCTGATTTTGAAGCACTACCTGTTCAGATCTTAGCCATTGCTGATACAGGACGCGTCTCACTTCCATTAAGTACCAGAGAAGGTATTCAGGACACAAAGGTTAGTCGATATAATGACGTATTCACAAGTTTCAGTATCCTTCCGGCAGTTCGCTTTGATAATTACTCAGCAATTAATGGACGTAATGGGGATTTACTTAAGAATGGTCAAATAGGTGATCTGGGTAATAATCTGGTTCGAGATTTTAAAACTGGCTTCTATTTCTCTTCCCGAGATGTAACTGATCGCTTGAGTCTTTTTGGAGGCATGTTACTGGGTGTTGGCTCAGAACCTTCTTCTGGAGTTGGTGATTTCTTTTCACCTGAACGTATTACAAGCCTGGATCGAGATATATTCCTAATTGCAGAACATCGCGGTTTACCTTTTATCAAGAGCAGTTGGTCTCCAACAGTAGCCATCGAAATTTATAATCTGCATAGAAATGTGCGAGACGGTTTAACCATTGAAGAATTTCCTTGTACATCATGTCTACCTGAAAATAGTTCAGCTGACTTAGCCTATGAAATTTGGGAAGCTGATCTATTTCTTCGTTCAAAAATTAATCGAGCATCCATTTTAGAACTGGGAATTGGTTATAGTCCCTATCGTGTAAATACAGATGATTTCTTCTCTCGGGAATTGAATCAATTCGTGCCAGGCTCAACCTCTGAGTATTTCAGAAGTACAACTTTATCTGCTTCCTATAATTTCAACTTTTATAAGTTCAGTAGAGAGAGAGACATAGCACCAATTGGTATAAAAGGTTATTTGAGATATCAGTACCAACCATCAAGGCTGCTTGATGAGTTTGATATTGAAGATGGGCAACTAGTTCCTATATATCAGAAGTTCAAAAACCACTCTCTGGAATATCACGCCAGATATGGAAAAAAGTTTGCCGATAAACACGTCTTTCAGGTTCATTCAAGGGCATTTACTTATCTCCAGAATCCATCGGAGTTCTTCTTTTTAGATTATATAGGCGGATTCATTGGGATGAGAAGTTATCCTTTCTTTGCCATTGGAGGTAATAGAACCGCCTGGGGTTCCCTATCCTATTTTGCACCAATCTTGACAAATATGAATAAGCAAGTCGGGCCTTATACTTTTGATAAAGTTTATGCTCGTTTATTTTTCGAAGCAGGAAATGGATGGAGCGGTCCTCTGGAAATAGGCGATAACCTTAAAACTGGTATAGGTGCAGAACTCAGGTTCTCACTGGCAGGTTATTATCTTTTCCCTCTTAAATTTTTTGTTAGTGGATCATATGGATTTAACCGTTTCGACGTTACCTTACCCAACGACTTCATCACTGACTCTCAATCGAACCGTGTGAACTACGGTCGTGAACTATTGTTCCACTTTGGATTAACCTTCGACTTCGAATTACTTCAATGAAAAAGCTCATTTATTCACTTACGCTTCTGACTTTGATATCGCTGTCTAGCCAGGCTCAGCCTCTGAGTAATTTTGCGAGTCCTCTTAAAATTAATGTGGATACTAAACCTGTTAATATTCAGGATTTTAGACTTCAATCCGAAACAGATCTTCTTAATACTGATAATGCCTTTGCACCCATTCAGATATCAAGGGATAAACCAGGAATTGCTTTTCTTTATTCTGCATTAATACCGGGCCTTGGACAAGCTACTAACAAAAAATATGGGCGTGCCGGGCTATATTTTGCAACTGAGGTTTTGGGTTTGGTTTATCATTTTGATCAACTCAACAAGGCAAGAGATCGGGAAAGACGTTATGAAAGCTTTGCCAATCAAAATTGGAGCGTGGTTGCCTATTCAAAATGGCTGGTGAATTACTATGATCAGAATGGTCTATCTAATCCGGCCCTTGATGCTTTAAGAGCTCAGGTAATGGGTGTAGATCCATCATTTAATTTTGATGTAGATCGGATGCTCGTGGATATAGATTTGCTTAACCGAATCGAAAGAGAAACTCCATTTCTTTTTAACAATGGAAGAACAGGAAGTAATTTCTCTCACATCCTACCTGAATATGGGTCTCAGCAATACTATGAATTGGTCAGTAAGTATTTTCAGTTCCAGTCGGGATGGAGAGACTTCTATGAACAAAATACAATCAATCCGGCTCATACTTACCTATATGCTTGGAATGGTGATGATGCAACAGCATTATTCTTTAGTGGAGTTGATCAAGCTGCACGTTTTAATGATAATTATCGCGCAGCCGGGAACATTGTAACATTAGTTATATTAAATCATGTTATCTCTGCATTCGATGCATACTTCACTGTAAAGCTGAAGAATTCACGTTTACAGGCTAATATGAACCTCATTAATAACGAACAGTTAACTCTTCGTTACAGCTTTTAAGATCAGCGAAAGAGTGCTAACTTTGTTTCATGATCAAAGCACTGCTTACAAGTAAATACACTTATATCACAATATTGGTTGTCGCGCTGGTTGGTGCACTTTCATTACTTGCAGTTGACCTGGTTATTATGCCCAGGTATACCAATTATAATGAAGGAGTTACAGTACCGGATGTAACCCGTTTGTCATTAAGTGAAGCTTCTGAACTTTTGACTAATAGAGGATTGCGTTTTGAGGTTGCAGATCGAAGAGCTAATGCCGCCTATCCAGCGGATTATGTTATTGACCAGACTCCAACAGCAGCACAAATAGTAAAGCCAAACAGAAAGATTTATTTAACAGTTAATAGTGCTGTAAAGCCTCAAGTTGAGGTTCCAAATGTTGTTAATCTATCCCTCAGAAATGCTGAGATTCAGTTACAGAATTATGGTCTTATTGTGGGTACCATATCATTTGAATCATCCAGATTTAAAAATACAGTGCTTAGACAGTCTGTAAATGCTGGTCTTACTGTTGAAAAAGGTACTGTAATTGACCTTGCTGTTTCTGATGGTCTAGGAGATAAAATTGTGACTATACCTGAAATTATTGGTCTAAGGTTATCTAATGTGCAGTTAAAACTTCGTGAGGTTGGTTTAAGAGTTGGTGAAATAAGGTTTAGACCAACTAAAGATGTTGAACCGAACGTAGTGCTCGACTTCGAACCAAAAGTAGAAGAAATTATTGAAGGGGAATCCTTAACTTTGATCATATCAGAGCGGTTTGATGCCATTGAAGAAAGCGAGTCAGGCGCTATTATCATTGATTCAACACAAACTGCCCCACCTGATAGCACTCAAAACAAATAATCAATGACAGGCCTCACTAAATGAATTTCGAATTACCTATTATTGCGCCATCTATTCTAGCCGCTGATTTCACTCAACTTGGTGAAGAAATAAAAAAAACTACTGATGGTGGAGTTCAGTGGATTCACTGCGATATCATGGACGGTCATTTTGTTCCAAACATTAGTTTTGGGGCTGGAATCGTTAAAGCCGCATCTAAAGCTGCACCAGATGCATTTATCGATTCACATCTCATGATTGAGGATCCTGATAAATATATCGAAGATTATGTGAATGCAGGATCAGACTTAATAACAGTGCATTACGAAGCATGTACTCATTTGCATCGCTCCATTCAAAACATCAAGAAGTTTGATGTAATGGCAGGTGTTGCGGTTAATCCGGCTACTCCTTTATCTGTATTATCACCAATTCTTGCGGATATTGATTTGTTGCTTGTAATGAGTGTAAATCCCGGATTTGCTGGGCAGAGTTTTATTGAGTCCAGCTATGATAAACTACGCGAAGCAGTTCAACTTCGTGAAGATCATGGTTATTCATACATCATACAGGTTGATGGCGGAGTTGGCTTGAAGAATATCAAAGATGTGACCAATGCAGGTGCAGAAATTTTAGTTGCTGGATCAGCTGCATTTAAAGCTGATAATGTAAGCGCTCGTGTTCAGGAGTTAAAAAATCTGGCAAATGAAGCTGGGAATGAAATGGTTTAAGGAAGCCGTTTTTAAGCAAACACATAATAATTAAACGCACTGACCATAGAAGAAATTAATCCACTCATAGAACAGGAAATTATTGTTGAAAGCGTTGACCCAGTTATGCTCTTTGGGCCTCATGAACAATATATTTCATTACTTGATAAAGCTTTCCCGGAGACTAGAATAAATTCAAGAGGGCATCGTATAAAGCTTTTAGGCCCATCTGAGCAGGTTACATCTATTACTTCCGTTATTGATGGAATGATAGAAATTATTCATCGTTCGAAAGAAATTACAAAGAACGATGTAACTACTTTACTTAACATGTATGAGAGTGAACGTAAAGCGACAGAAGCTTTTTATGGACCTTCTGATAATGTGATTCTCTTTACTAACACGGGAGAGCGTGTTCTTGCCAAAACACCTGGGCAAAAAGATATTGTTAACTCTGTACAAAAAAATGATATCGTTTTTGCTATTGGACCTGCAGGTACCGGAAAAACGTACACATCAGTTGCGCTTGCGGTAAGAGCTCTAAAAGAAAGAAAAGTAAAAAAGATCATACTGGCTCGCCCGGCTGTTGAAGCTGGTGAAAACCTTGGATTCCTTCCAGGTGATTTAAAAGAAAAGATCGACCCTTACTTACGTCCACTTTATGATGCATTAGAAGAAATGATAGATCATGATAAACTGGACTCTCATTTATCTAAAAATACTATCGAAATTGCCCCTCTTGCATACATGAGAGGTCGAACTCTAAATAACGCTTTCGTAATTCTGGATGAAGCTCAGAATGCTACTAACACGCAGATGAAAATGTTTCTGACCAGAATTGGATTTAATAGCCAGGCAATTATTACTGGAGACGTCACACAAACAGATCTTCCTAAAAAGCAGGAATCAGGACTTATATCTATTCAATCAATCCTAAAAGATATTGAAGGAATTGATTTTGTATACCTTGATCAGAAAGATGTTGTTCGGCATAAACTAGTCCGCGACATTATTGAAGCATATGAAAAGGCCGACGAGGACCGCAGCAAATGAGTACATTTGTCAAAGCCTTCAACGAAGGAGTTTTTTCTGTTGGGCTGGATAAGAAGTTTGTTCGAATTGGGCAGGATGACCCACCAGCTAAAGGTGCACTGAAAATTTCATTAAACCCGTTTCTAATTCACACGGATGATAAGGTTCTTATGTTCGATGTGGGAATTGGTGAGTTTGGAGAGGATACAGGTCCTGAAATCATTTGTGAATATCTTCATGATTTAGGATTAACAGAGCATGACATTACTGACATTTTCCTCAGTCATCTGCATTATGATCACATAGGGGGACTTGCTAACCGTGCTCATGGCTATTGGGAACTGACTTTTCCATCAGCAAAAATCTGGGTCTCTAAAGCAGGATGGAACAAAGTGGTTAATAAAGATCTCTATTATGATGATGAAAAAACTGAGTTTATTCAGTTTCTAAATGCACGTGCCGATTTTCAATTTCTTGAAGAAGAGGATCAGCCCTATCCTGAGATAAAAACATGGACTATCGGTGGCCATACCGAATTTCATCAGGTTCTACTGTTCGATAATGGTGAACAAAAGTACATGCAAGCCGGTGATGTGATTGCAACTGCAAATCAGGTTAATAGAAAATTTGCAGCTAAGTATGACTTCGATCCGAAGGCAAGCATGGAACAAAGAGAAAAACTGTCAAAGTTGGCCTTCGATGAAGGTTATACTATCTTAGGTTTCCATGATGATAAACATCCGGTATTTAAGTTAATTGGATACGATGAACGTACCGGATATACAATCCAAGCAATTGACAGTGATGTGGCAGCCGGAATATCTTGATGAGATTATTGATTATCTGAGAAGCAGATTTGATACTTCATCAATAGAAGCAGCCGTAATTCTTGGGTCTGGTTTGGGTGGTTTTGAAAGAGAAATCAGTAAACCTGAAAGTATTCCATATTCATCTATACCCCACTTCCCTAATACAACTGTTGCCGGACACTCCGGATCATTAATTTTCGGGCATATAGGTGAATTTAAAATTATAGCTTTCGCAGGTCGATTTCACCACTATGAAGGCCATGAATTCAGTACTACTACAATTCCTGTTCAACTTGCTGAGGCATTAAAAGTTAAGAAACTCATTATTTCAAATGCAGCCGGTGGAATTAATGAAAACTTCCACGTAGGTGACCTCATGGTCATCGATGATGTTATTAGACTGGGTATATCTGCTACACAAACTCATCTTAAACCATTTCGATATAATCATTATCAATATGTCGAAAAAGTAAGAGATATAGCCTCAGAACTGGGTATTAAAATCCAGCGTGGTAATTATGTCTATGTAACGGGACCCAATTATGAAACTCCGGCTGAAATCAACGCATTTAGAAGATTAGGTGCAGATGCCGTAGGAATGAGCACTGTTCCAGAACTTATGGAAGCTGCCAGACTAGGTCTTAAATCTGTTGCTATATCCCTTATTTCAAATGCCGCATCTGGAATGAATGATGAACCATTAAATCACGAAGAAGTGAAAGCTGCGGCTCAGCATGCTGAAAAAGATTTCTCGAGACTTGTCAGACAGTTGATTGAAGAACTGTGATTTTGTCGCTCTTTCATTTTTCAGTATCCTCATTAAAAATTTGGAAATACTATGCCTAAAAATATAACTATCCTACTCCTTCTAATCATTTTCACTTCTGTTTCATGTTCAAGTAATGAGGATGAAGTTGAACAGATTTTAGAACCCGGAACCGTTGCTGAAAAAGTACTGGATAATTTTCAATTCATTGAGGGCCCGGTATGGCATCCGGATAATTATCTTCTATTCAGCGACATCCCGGCTAACATTATCTATCGATATAATCCAGGAGAGTCACAAGCAGAAATATTTAGAAATCCCTCTGGTGGAGCCAATGGAAATACTCTGGATATAAATGGTAATTTGATCTCCGCTGAACATTTTACCAGAAGAGTCTCCAGAACAGATATTGAGGGTAATATCACGACGATTGTAGATTCTTATAATGGCCAAAGATTAAACAGTCCTAACGATCTCGCCGTCAGATCTGATGGAAGTATTTATTTTACTGACCCACCTTATGGTATCTCCCAAGATCAGGAGGAACTTGGCTTCTACGGAGTGTACAGAATTGATCCTGATGGATCACTTAATTTACTTGATAACTCTTTTATTCGCCCAAATGGTATTGTTTTATCACCCGATGAAACAAAACTTTATGTGAATGATTCTCAGGAAAAATTCATCAGAGTGTATGATGTAAGTACAGATGGATCAATATCGAATGGAAGACTATTTGCTGATCTTAGTAGTTCAACTTTGAGTGGAACAACGGATGGCATGAAAGTTGACACACTTGGAAACGTATACACTACCGGACCAGGTGGCGTTTGGGTTTTCTCTCCTGAAGGTTCAAGAATTGAGTTTGTTCAGGTTCCTGAAAATACCACAAACTTAGCGTGGGGTGATGAGGATTATAAAACACTTTACGTGACAGCATCCTCATCTTTGTATAAAATAGAGACGAACGTTAGAGGTATTCGTCCCTAATTTAATTCTTATAAAGGGAGATTATCGTGCTTTTTCTTAGGCACGGTGTCAACCTTATTTCCAGAAATCTCAAGTGCAGAAATAAGTTTTTCGCGAGTTTGATGAGGTAAAATCACATCATCAATATAGCCTCGGGCTGCTGCACCATATGGATGGGCAAAGTTTTTACTGTATTCATCCTCTAACTCAGTCTGTTTAGCAGCGGCATCATCCGCTGCAGATATTTCTCTTCTGAAGATAATCTCAACAGCACCTTTTGTACCCATAACCGCAATTTCTGCAGTTGGCCAGGCAACATTATAATCTGCTCTGATGTGCTTCGAGTTCATCACATCATATGCACCACCGTAAGCTTTTCTAGTGATGACTGTTAGTTTTGGCACAGTTGCTTCACAGAAGGCATATAAAAGTTTAGCTCCATGTTTAATGATACCACCCCATTCCTGATCAGTGCCAGGTAAGAATCCGGGTACATCAACAAAAGTTATAAGTGGGATATTGAAAGCATCACAGAATCTTACAAATCGAGCTGCTTTGAGAGAAGAGCGAACACCTAAAACTCCAGCCATTGATAAAGGTTGATTTGCAACCACTCCAACACTTTTACCACCCAGCCTTGCAAAAGCTACAATAATATTTTCTGCATAGTCTTTATGAACTTCATAAAAGGAATCTTTATCCATAATCCCTTCTATAACTTCCTTCATGTCATATGGCTTATTAGGATTCAATGGAACCAGATCATCTAGGGCTTGTGCTTTATCAGATGGAGGATCGACTGAATCAACAACAGGTGGTTTTTCCTCACAGTTCTGAGGTAAGTAACCCATAAGCTTTCTGATATCCTGCAAGCAGGCTGCATCATTAGGCGACTGGAAGTGAGCTACACCCGACTTTGAATTATGAGTGGTAGCACCACCCAATTCTTCTGAAGTTACCTCTTCGTGAGTTACAGTTTTCACCACATTTGGACCAGTCACAAACATATAACTGGTATTTTCAACCATATAAATAAAATCGGTTAGTGCAGGGCTATAAACAGCACCGCCTGCACATGGTCCCATTATTGCTGAAATTTGAGGAATTACACCGGATGACATCGAATTTCTCCAAAATACTTCCGCATATCCCCCCAGTGATGAAACGCCTTCTTGTATTCTGGCACCACCTGAATCATTCAGACCTATGATTGGAACACCGTTCTTAAGTGCAAGGTCCATGATTTTGCACATTTTTTCAGCATGCGCTTCAGATAATGATCCACCAAATACAGTGAAATCCTGACTGAATACATAAATAGGACGACCATTAATTTTACCGAAACCGGTTACAATACCATCTCCTAGAAATTTTTGCTTATCGAGGCCAAAGTTTGAGCTCCTGTGAGTTACAAAAGCATCAATTTCGGTGAATGAACCTTTATCCAGTAATAGATCAATTCTTTCTCTTGCTGTAAGCTTTCCCTTTGCATGTTGCTTCTCTATTCTGGCTTCACCCCCGCCAAGTAACGCTTCTTTTTGTAACTCAAGAAGGCGTTCAACTTTCTCGTTTACATCCATGCTTTTTCCCTGCAATTATTTATTAAAATACGATTGAAGCTTATCCGTAAATTCAATCGCTATTTCTGAAGTGATATCAATATCGTTTCGGTCAAAAATACTTTTCTTAATATAATTCGTGGCATCGTCCCACTTTTTTAAGGAAGATAAATCCTCAAGTGCTTCATCATAAGCATACTCAGCACCTAAGAATATCTGATCCACCCATTTATCCTTTTCATCAAAAAGGTAGCCGGTTAACCCGCTTAAATCCTGATTCTGGCTGGCGTCTGTATCTGAAGTATTCTTTTTATCACCAATCACCATATCAATATGATCATTGGTAAGAAATTGCTTCCAGGCAGGTTCATTCTCACTACCATCATCATCCTGTAGGACAGACCCATCACTTTCTTCATCGCCCATTTTTAAATCACCTGAATCTGATAATTCAAATACAACCTCTTCCTTCTGCTCTTCACGAGGTGGAAATGGATCATCGTCTTCAAGCTTTTGCATGCTGTCAGCAGCCTGTTCAAGAAATGAAGTTATTGAGCTGGACTGAACACCGTCTTTGTGATGGTGTTTTTTGGATTCAGAACTTTCCTGACTTACCTGAATTTCATGTACAAGTTCATCTACCTCAGATTTCGAGAGCACATTATCTTTTAAACTGTCAGCAAGTGTCTTTCCTTTACTGGCCTTTTCTTCATTTATAGGGGTGTATTCATAGTTGCCAAAAAAGCTATCAATAAGCCCTTGCTCTTGCTCGTCTTCTCGTGAAATCTTCTCAACCTGACTATTAACAATATCCTCATCTTCCTCAACCTTTTCCTTGAAGCGCTGCATAATTCGCTTAGCATCTTCTGGGGAGGTAAGAATCTGAACAAACTCCTTTTTACTGATTTCACCAGTCATATCTTCAAAGAAGTCAGCCACCTTTTCCATCCGCTTATCCTTAAAGAACATTGCTAATAAATGAGTGTCAACCTCATCATTATACATTTTAAAAAGTAAATCAAGCTTTTGCCCCCAGTGAATAGCGGTATAAGTTGAAACCAGCTTTTCATCAAGGTTTTGAATAAGGATGTTACAACGCTTCTTTGTGAGTGTATCAAGTTTCCTCTTTTTCATATACAGAGGAATAGCAGATGCGAAATGTTTGTAAACGGTAAGGTGATTTGTTTTACCTACAATCTCATCATATGTGAGTTCATTTTCCTTACCAAAGAGATAATCTGTGAGTCTCGCGCGCGGCTCTAAAAATATTGGGAACATTTCAGCAACAGCCTGGACCATTACAGTCTTAATTGTTGACTTAGGAATACATGAATTACTGATAGCAGCTTTCAAAAAATCAATCCAAGCTACTCTCATTAAATCACTATCCATTTTCACCCATTTTGAGCTTGGAGCTTTAAGATCTTTAATCACTTTTGGCTCAATGGAATTTCTAATATGCTCAATCACCTTGGAGGGCACACCTGAATTAAGTAAATCCTTCGGTGTATAACTCTCCAAATCTGAAGGAATTTTGCCCAGTAGATTGCCTGTAATACGTTTTATCTCTTTTTCTAAAACCATTGAAACGAATATAGAATGTCTCCTGTCATCATACAAACTTGAGTAGCTATTTATGACCAAAAATGTACGATTTTTTTGTAATATCAGACTCAATTGAAGACAGGATTTCAGGATTCGGTTTTATTCAGTATTCATGATCACACTACAAGTTCAGCAGTTATCAAAACGATACATTAAAAAACCTGTGCTCTCAGATCTCAGTTTTACTCACGAGTCTGGAGTATTGGGTATAGCCGGTGAAAACGGTAGTGGGAAATCTACCTTGCTGAAATGTCTATCTTATTTGCTCAAACCCTCAAAGGGGAACTTTTCCTGGATAAAAGATGGAAAGGTTCTTGATAGGACTGAAGTTAAATCAATAACTGGATTTGCTGCACCATATATCAGTTTATATGCAGAGCTCACCGCCAGAGAGAATATTCAGTTTATATCCAATATTTCAGACCTGGAAATAAGTGAAGATCATATTTCGAGCCTAATAGATGAAATGGATGTCGCATCCTTTCAGCATCAAGCTTTTGGCAGCTTGTCTTCAGGACAAAAACAGCGTGTTAAGCTAGCTGTTGCTCTTGTTCAACAACCCGAGATCCTAATCCTGGATGAACCGGGCACAAACCTTGACGAAAAAGGTTTTTCACTCATCGAAAAGCTAGTGAATGACTCAAAGAGTCAAAATCGATTCATGGTTATTGCATCAAATAATAAACTAGAACTGGATCTGTGTGATCAGATCATTAATCTAACAAATAGCTGAAGATCATATGTATTCTGAAAATGATAAAAATCTTGCAACCCTGATTCTCGAACACAGCACTAAGCTGGAAAAGGGAGAAAATGTCATGGTTCAGCTGATTGGGCTCAACGGAATTGAATTAATTAGAGCACTGGTACAACAGATTCGTGAAAAAGGAGCTCACCCATTCATTCAGATAAATGATGCCGAGACACAACGTTTACTTCTGGAGCATGGAAATGATGACTTTTGGAAGAATCAGACTGATGTTGATCAACTACCATTAATGAAACAAATGGATGTCTTTATTGGCATACGTGCATCTCAGAATATTTATGAGAATTCTCAAGCTTCTAAAGAGGCAAATAAAGCTTACTCAGAACACTTCTTGAATCCTGTACACTTCGAAGAACGAGTAAATAATACCAGATGGTGTATCATGAGATATCCATCACCTGCTTTTGCAATGAATGCGAAGCTGCCAACAGCTAAGTTTACTGAGTTCTATTACAATGCCTGTTTACTTGATTATGGAAAGCTTAGAGATGCTATGCTTCCGTTAGAAAAAAGACTTCGGGCTACAGACATGATTCACCTTAAAGGCGAGGGAACTGATATTTCTTTTTCTGTGAAAGGGCAGAATTGGATTCCTTGTTTTGGCGGACATAACATACCTGATGGTGAAATTTTTACATCCCCTATTCTGGATAGTGTAAATGGGCACATTACATATGCACCTTCTGTTTATCAGGGCAAACCATTTGAGTTTGTAAAACTAGTTGTTGAAAATGGTGTGGTTGTAGACTATGACTCATCCAATAATGTAGCACTTAAAGATATCCTTTATACAGACGAAGGCGCCAGACGATTTGGTGAATTCAGCTTTGGTACTAACCCTGTTATTGAAAGTCCTATGTACGACATTCTATTCGATGAAAAAATTTACGGCTCTAATCATCTGACTTTGGGCAATGATTATGAAATTGCCCCAAATGGTAATGAATCTAATATCCATTGGGATTTAGTTTGTATTGGCGCAGATGTATATCTGGATGGTGAATTGATCCGAAAAGGAAGAGAATTTGTTGTTGACGACTTAAAATGTCTGAATCCGGATCAACTGCTTAAATAGTCAATTTTTAAAAAATCAATTCTATAACACATTCAATATCACTAGCTGTAAAAGACATTTCTAAGTCCAAGGAATTTTATGAGACTTTAGGTTTTAAAGCCCTTGATTTCGGTTC
>CBFHVG010000096.1:0-16437 GCA_965659005.1 uncultured Balneolaceae bacterium | reverse complement strand
TGGTCAGGTATTTTGGCAAGTCCATTTTCTGCCCCTGAGCATATTCGAGTAAACGGCTCTTAAAATTGTCGTCTTTTAAGACAAATGAATCAAAATCTATATACCGATCATATACACCTTCTACAAAAAGAAAGGCTTGGTTATACCCATGTGTAAGATAAACCGCTGCTATAATTGCTTCAAAAGCATCAGCAAGAATGGACTTGCTAACTTTAGATTTTCCGGTACGCTCACCCATTTCCATTAAATCAGCTAAACCCATTTGCTGAGATAATGTTGCAAGAGTTTCTCCCTTCACCATTTTAGCTCTTGTTTTGGTGAGAAAGCCCTCGTCTTCTGTTGGATAACGCTTGAATAATATTTCAGCAGAGATAAGATCCAGAACAGAATCACCTAAGAATTCAAGGCGCTCGTAGGAATCATGCTGTTTGTATTCATCATTCAGTAAAGTTGAACGATGGCGGAGTGCTTTCTGGAAAAGAGAAGGATCATCAATAGGGGCACCGATGATCCTTTCAAGTGAATGTATTCGATTCGGGTCTACAGGACGCTCCTTCTTCTTCCTGAAGAACCCAAACCAAGAGAACATATTATTCTTCGAATTTTTTAAATACCAATGAAGTATTGTGTCCACCAAAGCCAAATGCATTATTTATGGCATAGCGAACATCTCTAGCCTGAGCCTCATTTGCAGTGTAATTCAAATCACACTTAGGATCAGGGTTATCGATGTTTATTGTTGGTGGTATGATACCATGGTAAATTGCCAAAAGTGATGCTACTGATTCAATGGCACCGGCTGCTCCTAAAGTATGACCCGTCATCGATTTTGTCGAGTTGAGGTTCATTTTATAAGCGTGATCACCAAAAACCTTTTTAATTGAATTGGTTTCAGCGATATCGCCTAATGGAGTGGAAGTACCATGCATATTAATATGATCAACATCTTCAGTTTTGATACCTGCATCCTCTAGAGCAGATGTCATGGCAATGTATACACCATTACCATCTGGATCTGGAGCTGTGATATGATAGGCATCAGCAGAGAAGCCATATCCCACTATTTCACCATAAATTCTAGCACCACGCTTCATTGCATGTTCATACTCCTCTAAGAAGAAGATTCCTGAACCTTCACCCAATACAAAACCATCTCGGTCAACATCGAATGGTCGTGAAGCCTTTGTAGGCTCGTCATTACGTGTTGACATGGCTTTCATTGAGTTAAAGCCGGAAATACCAATACGAGTTATCGGCGCTTCTGAACCACCTGAAACAGCATAATCAGCCTTACCTAACCGAATAGTATCATAAGCTAATCCAATGTTATGAGATCCAGTGGCGCATGCAGATACTGCACAGTAGTTCGCCCCGCGGAAACCATATTTTATTGAGATTTGACCAGCTATGATATCAGGTATCAATTTGGTGATGAAGAAAGGTGAAACTCCCCTAGGTCCTCTCTCATGAAATGCTATGGACTGATCATAAAAGGTTTTCATACCTCCGATACCAGTTCCAACAATAACCGCAACACGATCCTTATTGATATCATCCAGATCAATTTTACTATCAGTTATTGCCTCATCTGATGCTATTAATGCATACTGTGCTACATTATCCAGTTTTCTAGCTTCTTTTCGGTCGAAGTAGTTCTCTGGATTATAGTCTTCCAGCTGAGCAGCGAATTTAGTAGGAAAATCAGTAGTATCGAAGTGCTCAATTGGACGGGCACCGCTCTTACCTGAAATTAATCCATTCCAGAAATCGGGGCCCGTGTTACCAATTGGAGTTATCGCTCCGATACCAGTGATAACAACCCTGCGGGTATTCATATTAAATAGTGTTGTTTGTGACGTTTATTTATGCTTTGCCAGTAATATAAGTTACAGCATCGCCAACTGTAGCAATGTTTTCTGCATCTTCATCAGGGATGCTCAGATCAAACTCTTTTTCGAACTCCATAATAAGCTCAACTGTATCAAGCGAGTCAGCACCTAGATCGTTTGTGAAGTTTGCATCGTTAGTTACTTCAGACTCATCAACGCCTAATTTGTCAACGATAATAGCTTTTACTTTTGATTCTACGTCTTGTGACATTTGTATACCCTTTCGGATTTATTTATTGGTTAACAACTCAGTTAAAATAAGAACATTCTTTGTAAAAAATTAACTCAACGAAATGCAATTACATTGCCATTCCGCCATCCACCATTAATACATCGCCTGTGATGTATGAGCTCATATCTGAAGCAAGGAATGCAACTGCATTTGCTACTTCATGTGCTTCTCCAGCTCTTCCTAATGGTGTTTCTGCTTTAATTCCATCGAGGACTTTTTCATCTAGTGCCTCTGTCATTTCGGTAAGAATATATCCAGGAGCAACTACATTAGCACGGATATTTCTGGAAGCCAATTCTTTTGCATAAGATTTTGTGAATCCAATAATGCCTGCTTTTGATGCAGCATAATTTGACTGACCAGCATTACCACTCACACCAACTACAGAGCTGATATTTATTATCGAGCCTCCTCTGTTTTTCATCATTGGGCGCGCAACTACCTTTGAGTAGTTAAAAATACTTTTCAAATTTGTATTGATTACTGCATCCCATTGTTCCTCGTTCATACGAAGAATCAGGTTGTCTTTTGTGATGCCTGCATTGTTTACCAGAACATCTATCTTACCCCAATCGTCAACAATTTCATTGACCACCATTTCAGCAGCATTAAAATCAACAGCGTCAGCCTGAATAGCTTTAGCATTTACGCCTTTTGCTTCTATTTCGGCTTTTACTGCTTCTGCAGCTTCTGCTGATCGGGCATATGTAATAGCTACATTTGCACCAAATTCAGCAAGGGTTAAAGCTATTGCTTTTCCAATGCCTCTGCTACCGCCCGTTACTAAACAAGATTTTCCTTCAAGTGATAAACTCATAGTTCTAAATTATTTGTATCCCGCTATTTCAACATCTTTTAGTGTTCTTTTGACTAAACCTTGCAATACTTTGCCGGGCCCAACCTCTGTAAATGAATTTGCTCCATTTGCCTGCATATTCTGAAGTGTTTGTGTCCACCTAACCGGGTTAAGAAGCTGATTTAGAACATTAGACCTGATTTGATCCGGATCAGACGTAGGTTCAGCAGTAAAGTTACTATAAATTGGACAATCTGGGACATGTACAGTCAGAGATTCTAAACCCTCTTTCAATCCATCGTATGCGGATTTCATTAAAGAAGAATGAAATGCCCCACTTACAGGAAGAACTTTAGCCATCCGGCAACCTGCTTCTTGTGCAAGTTCCACAGCTTTTTCAACAGATTCAACATATCCCGAAATAACGAGCTGACCCGGGGAATTGTAATTTGCAGCCTTTACTTCCTTTCCGGTAAGTTCAGTTGCTTTTGTACAGACATCCTCAACAGCGGAATCTTCCATTCCAATAATAGCAGCCATTGTTCCAGGATTATCGGAACCTGCTTTCTGCATTAGCTGACCTCTTAGTCTAACAATCTTGAGTGTCTCTTCGAAGTCAGTTGCACCACATGCAACAAGTGCGGAAAATTCTCCAAGTGAATGTCCAGCAACCATATCGGGCTTAAGATCTAATGTATTATAGAGGGCAACTGAATGTAAGAAGATTGCAGGTTGGGTATACTCAGTTTGCTTTAATGATTCTTCTGGTCCATCGAACATAATCCCTTTTAGATCGATTCCAAGAATTTCATTAGCCTGATCAAACATAGCTGCAAAATCTCCATTACTTTCGTAGTGGTCTTTAGCCATTCCAACAAACTGTGATCCCTGACCAGGAAATATAATAGCGTTACTCATAACTTTATTTTATAGCCCAGGTTAAATAAACAGCACCCCATGTGAAACCACCGCCAAATGCTGCAAGGATCAATTTATCTCCATGATTCAGATTATCTTTCCAGTCATAAAGACATAAAGGAATTGTACCCGCAGTGGTATTTCCATATTTATTGATATTGATCATCACTTTTTCATTCGACAAGCCCATTCTTCTGGCTGTCGCGTCAATGATTCTCAAGTTGGCTTGATGCGGCACAAGCCAGGCCACATCATCTGCAGTTAGGCCATTTTTCTCCATGATCTCACTGGAAACATCAGCCATACCCATAGTAGCTTTCTTAAAGACTGCTTTACCGTCTTGTGAAATAAAATGCTGTCGAGCATCAACAGATGCTGCAGTAGCAGGATTTCTACTACCACCAGCATGTTGATATAGAGCACAATCAAGATCGCCCTCTGTGTAATGGATACTATCCTGTACACCGGTTCCATCCTCCGACTGCTCTAATAATACCGCCCCAGCACCATCGCCAAATAAAATAGAAGTAGTTCGATCAGTATAGTCCAAAATGGAACTCATTTTGTCTGATCCAATTACAAGCACTTTATTGGCCATACCGGATTCAATGTAACTCGCACCTGTAGTTAGTGCATAGAGGAAACCGGAACATGCGGCTGATAAATCGAATGCAAAAGCTTTTTTTGCCCCAATCATATTTTGAACAAGACAAGCAGTAGCTGGAAATAAGTAATCTGGGGTAACTGTCGCCAGAATAATCAAATCAACATCTTCTGCATTAACACCAGCATTTGCAAGAGCTTCTTTTGCTGCTTCTGCACCCATAAAGGCACTAGCTTTGTCTGGATCTTTTAATATTCTTCGTTCAGAGATACCCGTACGAGTTCTGATCCACTCGTCATTAGTATCCATCATAGTTTCAAGTTCCTGATTGGTAAGCCTGTATTCAGGTAAATAATGCCCTACCGAAGAGATTTTTGCTACTCTTTTGTCCATGTAGATGACTTATTTCAGTTTAATGATTCGACAATTTTGTCATTTAGATTGGCTTCAACACACTTTTTTGCGCCAAGTATCATGTTTGTAATTGCTCTAGGTGTGCTGCCACCGTGCCCTACTATACTTACCCCATTTACGCCTAGGAAAGGAATACCCCCAACATGTTCGTAATTAAATGGGTCTAATGCTGTAGATAATACTGTTTGTGCTGTTATTGCATCATTTTGATCAATAGCACCTTTTTTAACAGCGCTCATGATCATCATTTTAAGTGCTTCTGGAAAGGACTCGCCAAACTTAAGCGTTACATTCCCAACTAAACCGTCTGTTAAATAAACATCAGCTTTAGCGAATAGTATATCTTTGCCTTCCAGATTACCCACAAAGTTTGGATTATCACTAAATAGCTTATATGTGGACTTGAGATTTTCAGTACCCTTTTCCTCTTCGTGACCAACATTAATGAGGCCAATTCTAGGATTCTCGATTCCTAGAATTTCAGAACAATAGATACTTGCCATCTTTGCAAACTGAACATGCATTTCAGGCTTCACTTCCAGATTAGCTCCAGCATCAACGAGAAGCCTAAAGCCTTCAATGGTTGGGTAATATGAGGCAATAGTAGGTCTTATTACGCCATCCAGTTTACCCAGAATAAATGTTGATGCCGCTAATAAGGCACCTGTATTCCCGGCACTTACGAATGCGTCACATTTACCTTGCTTTAGAGCGCCTATACCAACAACTATAGATGAATTCTGTTTAGATCTAACTGCAGTTGCTGGTGATTCGTCCATACCAATGACATCAGGGGCATTTAAAACATGAACTCTGCTGCTATCATAGTCGTAACTTTTCAGTTCATCCATGATGATTTGCTCAGGTCCGACAAGCAGAATCTGAATTGAAGAGTCCTCTTCAAGAACTTTAATTGCACCTTTTACCGGATTCTTCGGGTAGAAGTCACCCCCTGCAGCATCAACAGCAATTAGCATAAGTACGAGAAATTATTAGTTAGAAATCTCGATAATTTGTCTTCCTCTGTAGTAGCCACATTCCTGGCATACGTGATGGTATCTGTGTAAAGAACCACAGTTTGAGCATGTTGCTAAAGTTACATCAGCAATTCTGTGGTGAGATCTTCTTTTATCTCTTCTGGCTTTTGATGTCTTTCGTTTTGGATGTGCCATTAATATTCAGTTATGTCGTTTATTTCTTGAGTTTCTTTAATGCTTCCCAGCGTGGATCAATGGCATCTTCATCATTTTCTGATTTTCCGAAAGCTTCTGAAATAAAATCTTTCGGATTGCCTGTTTCATCCAAAAATCTGGGGTGAATTTTTTTAATTGGAATATTGAGTAGTATCGTGTCCCTGATATCCTGCTCGATATTAACCGAGTTCGTGATGAAATCAATATTACGAATGGCCTGATCTTCATCGATCCTCTCTTCCTCAGCTTCGGCGTTAAATGTAACACTGTAACTGCTGATGATGTTTTGATCGAATGCATCCAGAGACCGATCGCAAATAAGCTCAATCACTGATTCTACAGTAAAGTTCACTTTTATGTAATGCTCATTTTTCCTGAATTCCAGATTTATGCTGCCCTTTTTCAGTGGATACAGTTCTAAATCCAGATGCTTCGAATCAAAATCAAAACTCAAATGGCTTTCGCCTTCAGGGATATCTGTAATTTTAAATTCGAACATAACATAAAAGCATCTCTGCTATAGCATAATAAGATAAGCATTAATAAAGCGGTGTGCAATCACTGCAGATTGCTATAATCAGAGATTAAATAAGCCAAATAATCGTTGATCCAACAACTCAATAATTTTACCGAGATCTTCCTCATTATTTACAAAATCGAGATCATCTGTATCAATAATGAGCTTCTGATGAGGATATCTGTTAATCCAGTCCTCATAAAATTTATTCAAACGCTCCAGGTAATCAATTCGAATAGTATTTTCGTAGTCACGTCCCCTTGCCTGTATTTGCTTTACCAATGTTGGAACTTGTGCTCTGAGATAGATTAGCAAATCAGGTGGCTGTAAATAATGACTCATCTCATTGAATAGCGCTTCATAGTTTGCAAAATCTCTGTCACTCATTAATCCCATTTCGTGAAGGTTTTTTGCAAAGATTTCAACATCCTCATAAATAGTTCTATCCTGTATCAGGTCTGTTGTATCATTCAGCATTTCTTTTTGATGTCTGAATCTACTAGATAGAAAATAAATCTGCAGATTGAATGACCACCGCCTCATGTCTTGATAAAAATCCTCTAAGTATGGATTATCATCAACAGACTCATAGAAGGCTTCCCACCCATAATGCTTGGCTAGTAATCCTGTTAGAGAGGATTTTCCAGCACCAATATTTCCTGCGATGGCTATGTAATTCGCTTTTTTACCTTCAGATTGAGACATAAGTTTTTAGCTGCTACCAATTATAATTTGCCAAGCAAACGGTACATAGCTTTTTTGTAATCTTCAACCCCGGGTTGATTAAAAGGATTGATCTCGAGGCAGTACACATAAACGGCTGTCACTAGCTCATAGAAATAGATTAGCTTACCAAGTATTTCTTCGTTTAAGGATGGGAGAATTACTTTAATAATGGGTACATCCCCATCTTTGTGCGCTTCAATTGTTCCTTGAAGTGCTTTGGAATTAATCTCATGAAATGTCATCCCATTAAGATAGTTTAGCTTGTCAGTGTCATCTTCAAGCTTAGGTACTTCCAAGTTTGAAAAAGCTTTCTCAACTATGATGCAGGTTTCAATCAATGCTTTTTTACCCTGTTGAACAAATTGGCCGATGCTATGCAAATCAGTTGAAAATGAAGCTACACTAGGGAAAATTCCTTTTTCTTTTTTCCCTTCACTCTCACCCATCAATTGCTGAATCCATCCACCAAATGAAGTCAGCTCAGGTTCGAAAGATGTAAAAAGATCAATAGTCTTCCCTAATTCATGCATGCAATATCTTGTAGCTGCATATTCAATAACCTGTGTAGCATCTTCTCTATAGCTTCGATAAGCTCCTACCGCACCATAGAATAGTGACTTAATATCTAAGCCGGCTACAGCAATTGGGATTAAGCCCACTGGAGTCAGTACTGAGAATCTTCCACCTATATCATTTGGAATGACAAATTTTTTATAACCTTTGGATTCAATTAACTGGTTAAGAATCCCTCCATCTTCACTGGTTGTACAAATTATTCTTCTGTTTACATCATCTCCATACGCATTTTCCATCCATTGCCTTATGACCCTGAATGATAATGCCGTTTCAAGAGTAGAACCCGATTTTGAAATCACATTTAGGTAAACATTTTTGGTCTGCCCATCGGCCTTAGGTTTAGACAAATGCTTAACAAGATTATCCAGATACTTCCCACCCATATGATGACCTGCGAAAATAATTTCAGGGCCATTTGCTTCAAAATGATCTGATAAAGCCTCAATTATAGCCTTCGCACCCAGATAAGACCCACCAATTCCACAAACGATGAATACATCTGCTTCATCTCTAACTGAATGAGCTAAAGTATCTATTTGCTCTAGAATTGCATCATTTGGGTTTTTGAGTATATGCCTCCATCCCATCCATTCAGTCCCTTCACCTGTCTTTTCCCTAATGGACTTAATGGCTTCAGTTGCTTTATTAAATGATGCCTCATACTCGCTATCTTCAATAAAAGAGCGAGCAATACTTAAATCAATGTTAACCATTGTTACCTTAAAATTTCTGCTAGTTCTACTAAACTTCTGTTGATTTCTTTTTTTCTGGATACAGCCACTTTTAATGGTGTGATTTTTACTGAACCATTTACAATACCTACCATAACACCAGAATGACCTTCCATAATAATGCTAACAGCAGCGGAGCCTAGCCTACTAGCGAGAACCCGATCCCTGGCAGTTGGATTACCACCTCTTTGAATGTGACCCAATACACAAACTCTCATATCGTACTCAGGGAAATCTACCTTAATATGATCTGCAAGCTTAAATGCCCCGCCAATTTCATCACCCTCAGCAACAACCACCAATGAACTTCTCTTCTGTGCTTTAAGCATATCACTTAGCTGCCTTTTGACGTCATCAATATCCGTCAATTCTTCAGGTAATAGTACAAGCTCCGCCCCACCAGCTATACTGGTTTCAAGTGCTATAAAACCTGCGTCGCGACCCATTACCTCAACTAAGAAAAGTCTCTCATGAGCATCTGCTGTGTCCCGAATTTTATCAATAGCTTCAAGTGCTGTATTCAAAGCCGTGTCATATCCAATGGTTATATCTGTTCCAATAATATCATTGTCAATGGTTGCGGGAATTCCAACAACATTAAATCCATGTTCTTTAGATAAGATTGACGCTCCGGTAAATGTACCATCCCCACCAATTACAACAAGACTGTCAATCTTCCTCTTGCGTAGATTTTCGTTTGCTTTAGCGCGCCCCTCTTCTGTTCGAAACTCTTTTGAGCGAGCTGATTTAAGTATAGTTCCGCCTCTCTGAATAATATTTGATACGGTACCTTTACTCATTTCGAAGAAATCATCTTCAATTAAACCCTGGTAGCCTCTATAGACCCCATAAATTTTGATATTATTTTTTATAGCAGAACGAACGACAGACCGCACGGCTGCATTCATACCTGGTGAGTCACCACCGCTTGTTAATACGGCTAATGAGTCTACTTCATTGTATGTGTCAGACATTAATTTTGTGAGTTAAAATAAAGTGAGTGAATGATGGGTAAAATATCTTAAATAATAAGTATTTTTGGAACGGCTCCAATTTAAGAAAAAATGAAGAATTTTAATGATCAACACTGAGCCTAAATCGCTTATTGACAACAATACCGTCTCAAGAAAATCACTGGGTGATGTTACAGACCCTGTTTCAGCAAGTTTAACTGACTTTAAAGTTTTTTTTAGAGACACAATTAAGACCGATGTATATCTTTTAGATCAGATAGTTAAATATCTGCTCAGACAAAAAGGTAAACAAATTCGGCCCACCCTTGTGTTTATGTCTGCTCAGCTTTTTGGCGAGGTAAACCAACGTAGTTTTATTGCAGCCACAATGATTGAGCTGTTGCATACAGCTACTCTTATTCATGATGATGTAGTTGATGAAGCAGAATCAAGAAGAGGGTTTCTGAGCATAAATAAGCTTTGGAAAAATAAAGCAGGCGTGTTGTTAGGTGATTATCTACTAGCCAAAGGTCTGCTTATTGCATTAGATAATGAAGAGCACAAATTACTGAGTGTTCTATCTACTGCTGTTAAGAATATGAGTGAAGGTGAACTTCGTCAGCTCAAAACAGCAAAGCTTTTTAACATGACTGAAGAACGTTACTTTCAGATTATTTCCGAAAAAACTGCAAGCTTAATTGCAGCATGCTGTGAGTGTGGGGCCGTTTCAGTTACTGATGATAAAGACTATCACAATTTAATGAAGGAAATTGGAATGGGTGTCGGTATTGCATTCCAGATTCGTGATGACATTTTTGATTATGGACTCTATGATATTGGAAAACCAAAACGAAATGACATTCAAGAGAGAAAAGTTACTTTACCTTTAATTAAGGCTTTTGAAAAAGCATCAAAATCAGATGGGCGTGAAATTCGCTCATTAATGAAGAAACGAAAGAAGTCTTCAAAAGACGTAGATAAAATCGTTGATTTTGTTCACGAACATGATGGCATGGAAGCAGCTAAGTCAATTATGTATGATTATGCTAACAAAGCCATTACTGATTTATCCCATATTCCTGATTCTCCTGCGAAAGAAAATTTCATCGAACTTATACACTTTATTACTACTCGCAGAAAATGACCATTAAACCTGATCAATTTGATCAGTTTATATTTATTTCAGATGCACATTTAGGAGCTTTCTCTGAAGAAAAGAATACAGAGATCGAACAATCACTAATTGACTTAGTCAATTATGCTCGAACAGAAAAAGCTGCTTTATTTGTCTTAGGTGACCTATTTGATTATTGGATGGAGTACCCTAAAAAAGAATTTGTTCCTGATTTAGGAAAGGATCTTCTCAATGCTTTTGAGGTTTACAATCGCGAAATCTTCAGAACTCCATTCATTACTGGTAATCATGATCACTGGACTTATGGTTATTTCGAAGAAAAAGGTTTTATAGTGGAACCGAGTTATCTCGAAATTGAATTTGGAGATCAAAGATTCCTACTTACTCATGGTGATGGTCATTTAGATGGAGCTTTTGGCCTACATCTTCCTTTACTGCATAGATTTTTAAAGAATCCAACTTTCATAGAATGGTATCAAAAAGTACTTCCACCCTCCCTTGGATTATGGCTAATGAAATCATTTTCTAGATTTAAAAGACGAAGACAAGTTGTGAATACTGAGCCATTGAGTAATTGGTCAAAAGCATGTTTAACTGAGTATGATTTTAATGTAATCATTAGTGGTCATGATCATTTTCCAAGACTGGAAACATTATCTTCTAAATTGTATTTAAATCTGGGTACTTTTTATGATCATAAAACCGTTGGTTTATTTAAGAATAATGAGTTTAATCTAGTTAAATGGGATGCCGCTAATAGGAATTTTCAACACTATCCGGAGATTTGATTAAGAATGGCTAAAAAACCTGACATTGATAATGATCGGTATTTCAACGATCCCGAATACCGTAAAGAGATTCTGGAGTCAAAGGAGAAGAAGAAAAACGGAAGGAAAATCAAGAGAAGAATCCTGATTGGCCTTAGTTCCACTTTCGTTATCACAACCTTACTTATAGGTTTATATGTAGTAAATCTCTTCGAAGGACTCCCTTCCATTCAAGAGCTTGAAAATCCTAAAACGGCCATTGCATCCGAAGTTCGATCTCGCGATGGAGCTGTATTGGATAAATATTTCACTGAAAACAGGACCTGGGTTTCCTATAGTAATATTTCACCTCATGTAGTTGACGCGCTGGTATCTACTGAGGATCATAGGTTTTATGATCATTGGGGTATGGATATGATTCGAACATTAGCAATTCCATACCATGTTTTAAGAGGTGATCCGCAAGGTGGTTCAACAATAACCCAGCAGTTAGCAAGGAATCTTTACAAGAAAATCGGTTTGAAATTCTCGGTTTCAAGGAAGTTCAAAGAGATGATAACCGCTGTTGAAATCGAAAGAAATTACACGAAGCATGAGATCATTGAGATGTATCTCAATACAGTTGAGTTTCCAAATTCAGCATTTGGGATTGAAGCTGCAGCCCAAACTCACTTTGGAAAATCAGCTAAAGACTTGACGATCTCAGAAGCAGCAACAATGATTGGATCACTTAATGCTATCTATGCTTACAATCCAAGAATTTATCCTGAAAGAGCTCAAAGACGTAGAGATATCGTTCTTCTGTTGATGAAGCGTCATGCATTTATCAATGAAGAGAACTATGAGAACCTCAAGAAAGAACCCATTGTTCTTGATTATCATCCTCCTTTCAAGACAGGCAGAAAGAGTCGTTATTTTGGTGAATATGTTCGTCAGCGTGTTCAAGGCTGGGCCGATGAAAACGGGTACGATTTATATTCTGATGGTCTGGTAATTTATACGACTATAGATTCTAAACTACAAAGTCATGCTGAGAGAGCTTTAAAAACTAAGCTGGATTCCCTTCAAAATATTTTTGAAAAGGAATGGACATCAGATGATGGCACATACATGGATATGCTGTGGGAAAAATATCCGCGTTTCCTAAGCAGCTTTATAGAAGAGACAGATGACTACAAGAATGGTTTCACTAATTTTGACACCAAGTTAAGGAAGGTTGTCATTGATACACTTATGACAGATTCCGCATTTGTTGATTCCGTTATGAGAGCAAGAACAAGACTGGAAGCCGGTTTTGTTGCTATCGAACCTTCAAATGGAAATGTACTTGCATGGGTTGGTGGCTCAAACTACGGTAACGTGCAATATGATCATGTGTATCAGTCCAAAAGGCAAGCAGGGTCAACTTTTAAGCCATTTGTGTATGCACTAGCTATAGACAATGGCTACATGCCATATCACAAGTTTTCTAAGTTCCCAACTAAGTTTTATGACCGTGTTGGTAATATCTGGGCGCCAAAAGACCCCAAAGTCGCATCTGGACCAGTTGAAATTCCTCTTCGACAGGCTTTAGCCAGGTCGCTAAATAATGTGACAATTCGGTTACTCCCAGAACTCGCGGGTTCGCCAGGTACAAATAAATTATGGGAGCTGGATCCGGCAGCCAGAAAAATCAAGACTATGGCTTCCAATTTCGGTATCGATATGACTAACACACCTGCTTACCCTTCTATTGCACTCGGTACTGCTGAAGTTTCTTTACTTGAATTGACTTCTGCATATACAACATTTGCGAATGAAGGTGTTCATATTGACCCAATAGCTATTACCAGAATTGAAGATAAAGAGGGTAACATATTGGTTGAATACTATCCAGAGTATAGTAAAGAGGTTATAAGTCCTGAAACTGCTTACATCATGGTAGATATGATGCGTGGCGTGGTTCGTGGTGGTGATGGATACCATGGTACTGGTGTTCGACTAAGAAATGTTTATGGAGTCAGACAAGATATTGCAGGTAAAACCGGAACCACTCAAAATGCTGCAGATAATTGGTTTATGGGTATGACTCCACACATCGTGATGGGCGCATGGGTTGGCGGTGAAGACAGAAGAATTCGCTTTCCACAAGATAATCCTAACTCAATTGGTCAAGGTGCGAGATCTGCCCTTCCTATTGTTGGAGAGTTCATTAATTATGTTACTAGAGATCCGGAAGCTTTTTGGGGTTATGATGCTTTCAGTCCCCCTGCCGGTTTCATCATGCCAGAAGATCCGGAAAAGAATAAATCAGAAATGATGAAAGACGAGAGAAAAGGTCGAATTGGCTGGTAATTAATTATTATGGAACTACTTGTACAAATCAATGAAGATTGCTCCCACTCACCCAAGAAAGAGTTTATTAAAGATCTGAATGTTGCTTTTGCTGAAGGTGATATTAATTTCATCAAACAACATGTAAGTGAAGATATTGAATGGAATTTTGTTGGCAGTTGGGTTAAATCCGGCAATGAGGTTTTTGAAGAGCTCGAAAGAGTAAAAGATTCAAGAGTTGAACGCTTATATCTGGATTGCATTATTGTTTATGAAAATCGGGCATCCTGCAATGGTATCATATTCATGCAAAACGGCAATGATTATCATTTTTGTGATGTATTTGAATTGAATATGGCTGATGACAAAATGGTAAAGAAAATTACCTCATATATGATCCAGACAAATTCTGAAAACTAGAGCAAAAGTCTTTATTTCGAATAGATTTATAAACCTTCATTCATTATCATCGATGAAATAAATTAGGGATAATGATAATGAATGATCTACAGATAGCACACAGTGTTGAGATTAAACACATCAAGGGAATAGCGAATAAAATAGGTATTGAGGAAAAAGATCTTGAATACTACGGCGTACACAAAGCTAAACTCCCTCTCAACCTTATTGATGAAGAAAAAGTACAGCAAAGCAATTTAATACTTGTAACTGCAATTACTCCCACCCCTGCTGGTGAGGGAAAGACTACAACGACCATTGGACTAGTTGATGGTTTAAATAAAATTGGCACTCAAGCAACAGCAGTTATAAGAGAACCAAGCCTTGGACCTGTATTTGGTATAAAGGGTGGTGCTGCTGGTGGTGGATGGAGTCAGGTGGTCCCAATGGAGGATATTAATCTTCATTTTACAGGTGATTTCAGCGCTGTGGAAAAAGCAAACAACCTCCTAGCAGCTTTAATTGATAACAATTTTCAAAGTAAAACCAGAAGTCTTGGAATAGATCCAAGAACGGTTCTCTGGAAAAGAGCCATCGACATGAATGACCGTAGTTTAAGAAGAACGGTTTTAGCATTAGGTGGACGTGCAGGTGGAATGCCTCATGAAACAGGATTCAATATTACAGCTGCAAGTGAAATCATGGCTATTCTTTGTCAGAGCAACAGTCTTGAAGACATGAAAGATAAATTCGCCAGAATCTATGTCGGAGATACTTTTGATAATAAACAGATACTGGCTAAAGATCTGAATGCTGAAGGTGCAATGACCATCCTTATGAAAGATGCTATTAAACCAAATCTGGTACAAACTCTTGAAGGTAATCCAGCCATAGTTCATGGGGGGCCTTTTGCGAATATTGCGCAAGGCACAAACTCCATTATTGGAACTAAGATGGGAATGAGCTTAAGTGATTATGTCGTCACTGAAGCAGGTTTTGGAGCAGATCTGGGTGCAGAGAAGTTTTTCAATATCAAATGCCGAGAGGCTGGACTTTCACCAAAAGTGGTTGTTTTGGTTGCAACCATTAGAGCTCTAAAATATCATGGTGGGAAAGCTTTGGAAGATGTGACTAAACCTGATTTGGAAGCTTTAAGAGCAGGATATCCGAACCTTGAACGTCACATACAAAGCTTAAAGAGCTTTGGCTTACCAATTGTTGTATCTATAAATGTATTTGATTCTGATTCGCATAATGAGATTCAAGCATTGATGGATCACTGTACTGAATTGGGTGTGTCCTCATCGGTAACAAAAGGTTGGGCCAAAGGTGGTGATGGCGCCACTGATCTCGCAGAGAAAGTTATAGCTGCAACCCAAACCTCGCCTGGTTCTTTTAACTTTACCTATGATTTGGATGACCCGGTTCGAACTAAAATTGAAAAAGTCTGTAGTACGATTTATGGTGCTGAACATATCATACTGAGCAATCAAGCTAGTGATCAGTTAAAAAGGTTTGAAGATCTGGGTTATGGAAACCTACCTGTTTGTATTGCTAAAACTCAAAAGAGCCTGAGTGATGATGAAAAAAAACTCGGTAGACCTAAGAATTTCGATATCAACATAAGAGAATTTGAAATCGCTGCTGGTGCAGGATTTATTGTGCCTATTGCTGGTAATATTCTTCGTATGCCTGGATTACCTGCCACTCCATCTGCTGAGAGAATGGATATCGATACGGAAGGTAATATTTCGGGTTTATTCTGATTCAGATGATTTAAGAATAGCTGCTTTTCTTGCATCTAAACTTATAGAAAGACCATCACCCACAATTGAAATTTCAGCATTTTCAAGTAAATCAGAATATGCCCTATTCAATCTGACGGGTATTCTTATAGATTTTTGCTCAGAACTGCTATTGAAAACGGCAATCACTTCAGAAGAACCATTAAAACGACTGTAAGCAAGTACTTGATTCTCATCGTCGACCAAGACATAGGCCAAGGTACCATTAGACAGTACCTTATTTGAATTCCTTATATCAATGAGCTTTCTATAGAAGCCGTGAAGTTCATAGTTAAATTTAACTTCATTAACCGGTCTATCTGAACCAAGTGGATGTACTTTTTCATCTTCAAAATTATAGTCAGGCCAGATTAAAGGCTTTCTTGTTGAAGGATCGTCTGCTCCCCACATGCCCATTTCATCCCCTGCCCATATTTGTGGTGCTCCTACGTATGTGAACTGTTGTGCTAAGATCAGCTTCATGGTTTCA
>CBFHVG010000095.1:0-19159 GCA_965659005.1 uncultured Balneolaceae bacterium | reverse complement strand
TGTAATTAGTTAAACGTTGGTCCTGTATCTGTACTTCTTGTTCTTTTATTAAGGTGAATCCTTTACGCTGAAAGAAGTCTAAAGCAACTAGGCTTGAATGAGTTTCAATGTAGTCTAAATCTGATTTTCTTGCCTGATTTGCGATATGCTTATATAAGGATGAGGCAATTCCTTTTCTATGAAATTTTGTATCAACGAACAGCACATCTAGATAGTTCTTATGGTCGATGGAGGCAAAACCAATGATCTGTTTATCAAGCTCGCAAATCATAAAATATTGATTCCTAATTCGATTGAGCCATTTATCATGGTTTTGAACCGAAGTTTGCCATGCTTTTTTTTGATTATTCGAATAAGCCGATTCTTTTACAGCTGAAATTGCTGATATGAAAACATCGAGAATGCTATGAAGATCATCCGAAGTTGCTTTACGGATTGTAATGTCCATATAGAATGCGGCTATTGAAAATTTTGAAAATCGTTTTTGTGATAGCCTTAACATAATCAAAAAGAATAAAGAAGGTGATGTTGAGCAAGAAATGGATCAATTAAAGAAAAGGAAAGAAGGTTAGTTTTTCGGGGTAAGTTATTCGGTATAAAAAACCCGGAACCCCGGGTTTTTGTTTCAGCCAGATCTGTTAATCCATCAGATTATCCGCCACCATTACCACCGGTGTCCCTTCCTTGCATAACATCAGAGGCAAAGTAAGTGAGGTCTCTCTTTAGAGCTTCTTGCGATATAGCGGACTGAAAAGCTATAGCGTCTACTGGGCTTTGACTATCTGAAACCTCTTTTAAACATCCGGATGACACTGCTATAAGCAGTAAGCAGAAGCCTATCTTTCTCATATATTCTATCTCTGTTCTCTAGCCGATAATTTCATCAACCGGTTTTAAGTCTAAGTAAAAGTCTGTTGGTTTGGATTCAATAAACAGGTTTATCTGTTGTTCTTTGATCATTTCAAGCACAGCAAGAAAAGTAACCACCAGCGCTTCTCTGGATTTGAGCACAGAACATAGTTCTGAAAAGGAACTGCGGCCTCGTTTTTGGAGTCGATCAAGAACAAATTCAGCTTGTTGTTCAATTGTGAATTGTACTTTTTCAACATGATGAATAACATTATTTCGCTTAATCTCCTGAAGCACATTTTGAAATGCTGAAATAAGATCAAAGAGTGTTACATCTGTTAATGCTTCCCCAGAAGCTTGTTTTTCAACTTCATCTTCTTCCAGAAATCCACGTGTATACTTTTTCTTCATTTCGTCATCCAGATCAGCCATCTTTTCAGCCATCTCTTTATAGCGCTTATACTCAAGAAGCTTTTGGACAAGCTCATATCTGGGGTCATTCTCGTCGAGCTCTTCAAACTCATCCTCTTCTCTGGGCAACATCATTTTTGCCTTGATAGACATCAGTGTGCTGGCCATTAAAATGAATTCAGAAGCTACATCCAGATCAAGCTCTTCGAGTAAATTGATATACTCCATGAACTGCTCTGTGATATAAGAAATGGGGATATCATAGATTTCCAGCTCGTCTCTTTTTATAAAAAAGAGGAGCAAATCCAGTGGGCCTTCGAAGTTTTTTAGCTGTACACGATACATTATCAAAATCTACGTGCTTGAATAATTAAAATCTTGACAAATTTTGTCTTAATTGTAGCTTAGGTTCCTTAACATGAATTGAGTTGGTCGTTTTTGACTTATATTAATTGAATGAACTATTCAGAATTGGTTCGGGCAATCAGGGAAGACGATACCCGTACAATAGATATTTACTTAAAGGCTCTTCACCAGACTTTGTATTCTTATATGATGGTACGGCTGAATACCTCGAAGGAGGATGCTGAGGATTCAGTCCAGAATACATTGATCAAAATAGTTCAGCGAGTAAAGAATGATAAAATTCAACACCCGGATGCATTACTCTCATATGCTCTTACTACTGCAAGAAATGACTATTTCAAAAAGGTAGAGAAGAAGAGTGAGGTGCTTGACGAGAAAATTGAATACAAAGCCCTCAAACAACCAGACCAACTTTCAGTTTTAATAAACAGTGAGAAGAAAAGCTTACTGATGAGATGTATTTCAGAGTTAAAAGAGGATCATCAGAAGTACATCAAATACTGGTTTCTTAATCCATCTATGGATGCAGAGGATGTAGCAAATCACTTTAAGATTTCAGTGAACAATGCATGGACCAAAAAGCACAGGATCATTAAAATTCTTAACGAGTGCTATAAATCTAAATTAAAAATGTAAGGACTACCTTTTTCGTCGGTCTTATGTGATAAGAATAAAAACTAATAATCTATTCGTCACAATCTGACAAAAAAATGAATACCCAAGAGAAAATAGATTTATATGTAAAAGGCGAGCTTCCTGAAGAGGAAATTGATGGTCTATGGATGGATATCGCCAATGACCCCGAACTACTTGAAACCTTAGAGCTCGAAGCTACCGTTAGAGCAGCTATCATCGAAAAATATGCAGCACCAACGAAAATCAATAAAGTGCCCAGATGGCCCTGGTATGCCTCAGCAGCAGCTGTTTTAATAGTGGCAATGATTCAAATCTTCCGTATTGATAGCCCACAAGAGCTTGGTGACTTCCTGGCTCAGGATATAAATTATAATCAAATCGAAAGCTCAACTGCTTATCGAAATACCGAGGCCCTTTCGGGTATGGATTCCTTACTCTCAGCAGGCGCACAGTTACTTAATGAAAATAAAACCGCTGAAGCTAAGTCATTATTCGAATCATTCAGCTCTGATGATGATTCACTTAACTATGCAATAGCTCAATTAAATCTGGGTATCATAAACTATTCTTCAGAGGACTTCTCTGGCGCTGAATCAAACTTCATGGAAGCTGCTTCTTTTGGTTCTGATTCGAAGAGAGTGCAGGAAAAATCATATTGGTTCCTTTCAAACTCACTTGTAAAGCAGAATAAGCTTGAGGACGCCAAATCTGTTCTGGTGAAGGCCTACGAAATAGGCGGTGTCTTTAATAATGACATTTACCTGCTTAAGAGAAAACTGGATTCAGACTCAGGCAATCAATAGCCTGATAGTATTCAAGATTGATACAGATCAGCTAATGGGAGTCGGCATAGGAACCGGCTCCATTTCCTCAACGATGTGATTTCTCAACACTTTGTGAGTTTTAATTTTGTGTTGATCCTTCTTCCTTTTGATCCTTTCATAGGTTCCATCTGAATGCAACTCCCATCGTTGAACATTGTCTCTCAAATAAATGCTCAGTACAAACTGAATGTACTTTTTAAGGTCTGGGTGTTCAATTGGCGTTAGCACCTCCACTCTTGCATCTAAGTTTCTATGCATCCAGTCTCCTGAACCTATATAAAAAATATCTTCACCTCCGTGATGGAAATAATAAACCCTGGAGTGCTCTAAATATCGGCCAATAATTGAGTGGACTGTGATGTTTTCGCTTAATCCTTCTTTTTGAGGAATAAGTCTGCAAACACCCCTCACAATTAGATCAATTTTCACACCTGCTTTAGAGGCCTCATAAAGCTTTTGAATAATGAATGGGTCTTCAAGGCTATTCATTTTAGCTACTATTCGAGCCTTCTCACCCTTTGTGGCCTGAGCAATCTCAATGTCAATGCATTCAACCATTCTATTTCGCATATGCTGAGGGGCAACGACAAGCTTTTTATAATCCTGCGAAGGTGCATACCCGGTTAAAAGATTAAATACATCCCGAACATCTTCGCCTATCTTTTCATCACATGTGAATAATCCCAGATCCTCATATAATTGAGCTGTTCCGGGGTGATAATTTCCTGTACCAATATGGCAGTAAGTGACCAGCTCATCACCCTCTTGGCGTACAACCATTGTAATTTTTGAATGTATTTTTAAACCAGGAATACCGTATGCCACATGCACGCCCATATTCTCAAGCCTCTGTGCCCATTCAATATTTCTGGCTTCGTCAAATCGTGCTTTTATCTCAACAAGAACGGCAACCTGTTTGCCATGTTCAGCTGCATGCATTAAAGAATGCATCAAAGGAGAATCCTCTGAGGTTCTATATAGAGTCTGTTTAATCGCTAAAACATTTGGGTCTTTGGCAGCTTCATCTACAAATGCCTGTGTAGTGAGCTCAAAACTGTGATATGGATGATGGACCATGAAATCACCCTTCTTCATGATATCAAACATGGAGGGCGTTTCTTCATCCATTGTATGTTTTAATGAGGGATGAATTGCAGGAGGCCACGGTTTATCCTTTAATGTTGGAAAGTTTGATAGGCTTCGAAGTTCCATCACGTCTACCAGACCAATAGTGCCCTCCATTTCAAAAACATCATTTCGGGTAACGTTTAGCTCTTTCATTAATAATTGTTTCACCCTTCTGGGTGTTTCAACATCCAATTCGAGCCTCACAATCTCAGCAAACTTTCGTTCTCTTAATTCATCTTCTATTGTTTCAAGTAAATCTTCAGCTTCCTCTTCATGCCTCTCGACATCAGCATTTCTGGTAACACGAAAAATATGACTAGATAAAACTTCCATTCCGGGAAAGAACTCACAAATATGTGTTCTGATCAGATCATCTATTGTTATCAAAGTCACCTTATTCCCGCGGCGCTCAACTTGTATATATCGGGGGCGGTTAGAGGGTATTTTTACTCTGGCAAATAATTTCTTTCTGCTGCTGGCGTGTTTTAATTCTACCGCAAGTGATAAGCTTTGGTTTGAAATAAAAGGGAATGGGTGAGCCTCATCTACAGCCAGGGGTGTAATAATTGGGAATAGCTGTTTCTGAAAGTAGACATCCATTTTACTTTTTTGGGCATCAGTCAGATCAGCATAACTCTTAATCATAATACCTTTTTGTTCAAGTGCAGGTATCAAGTCATCATTAAAACAACTTCTATAAGATTTATACATTAATAATACACGCTCCCTGATAGCCTTAAGCTGACCATGCGGGGTCATTCCATCCACAGACAAGTGCTTTACTCCTGCAAGCTGCTGTCTTTTTAATCCACCTACTCTTTTCTGAAAGAATTCATCAAGATTTGAACACACTATAGAGATAAACTTTATGCGCTCGAGAAGTGGGTTTTTCTCATTATGCGCCTCAGACAGCACCCGGTCATTAAAATCCAACCAGCTTAGTTCGTAATTGAAAAAGTATTCAGGACCGAAGATGTTAATTTTGCTTTTTCTTTTATCCTTGTGCATACCTTTTCTCTTTAGTATCTCATTCTTTTTTGGGTTCGCCACAGAATCCCCAATCCGCTTTTTCTGAGCTTCAACTGGATCATAATCTAAATCATCTGGAGAGAAGGACATTTCTTAATTAATCAAGATTGGAATAAAAATGCTACGTATTCTCTTAGAATCTAATTATAATTCAAATAAGATAGTGTAAACAAATCAGATAACTCACCCGTGCAGAACCCCCTGCTTGATCCATCCAACAAGGAAGATCAATTTGAAAAAAATGTAAGACCGGCATCCATTGATGATTTCATTGGTCAACGAAAAATTATCTCTAATCTTAGTGTTTTCATTGAGGCGGCAAGAAAACGTGGAGATGCGCTGGATCATGTTATACTATCTGGCCCCCCTGGTCTTGGCAAGACAACTCTTTCCTATATCATTGCTAATGAAATGGGAAGCAGCATCAAGCCAACAACCGGTCCGGTTTTGGAGAAGCCTGGTGATCTAGCTGGTTTGCTGACCAATCTTGAAGAAGGTGATGTATTATTCATCGATGAGATTCATAGGTTAAATCCGGTAATTGAAGAATACCTTTACTCCGCAATGGAAGATTACAAGCTTGATATTGTAATCGACTCAGGACCAAATGCCCGAAGCATTCAGATTGATCTAAATAAGTTCACATTGGTGGGCGCAACAACCAGAAAGGGTCTTCTAACAGCTCCACTTCGGGCCCGCTTCGGAATAGATCTACGGCTCGATTATTATGACATCGAGTTGCTGCAGCAAATAGCTTTGAGGTCTGCAGGTATTTTAGATTTTGGTATTACAGATGAAGGTGCCTTTGAGATAGCCAGAAGAAGTCGTGGCACACCCCGCATTGTAAATAACCTGCTTCGAAGAGCCCGTGATTTTGCTCAAGTGGAGGACATGGTTGTTATAGATGAATATATCTCAGATAAGGCTCTCAATGCTCTGGATGTTGACAAAAATGGCCTTGATGACATGGATGTGCGTATTCTTACCGCATTAATTCAAAATTATAAAGGTGGCCCAGTAGGCCTTGGCACTTTAGCTGTTGCGGTTAGTGAAGATAAAGGCACAATTGAAGAAGTGTATGAGCCCTATCTCATTAAAGAAGGCTTTCTACAGAGGACTCCAAAGGGCCGGGTGGCCACATCTAAAGCCTATCAGTACATGGGTATCAATCCTGGCGCTTCCGAAAATGATCTTTTCGGTTCTTAGAACTAATTTTTAAGGTATAAATTCTTACCTTTGACGCCTGATTAATTCTTCCAAACCCTAAGCACATTATAACTTCATGAAGCATTTAATTACTTCAGAATCTGTATCTGAAGGACATCCGGATAAAGTAGCAGATCAAATTTCAGACGCGATCCTCGATGCTATGTTAGAACAAGACCCGGATTCAAGAGTGGCCGTTGAAACCCTTGTAACTACAGGTCTTGCTGTAGTCTCCGGCGAGGTAACTACTGAAGCATATGTTGATGTTCAAGACGTCGTAAGAGATGTCATTAAAGAGATTGGATACACAAAATCTTCTTACCGTTTTGATGCAGATAGCTGTGGCATTCTCTCCACCATTCATAAACAAAGTCCTGATATAGCTATGGGTGTCGACCGAGATGGCGCCGGTGATCAAGGAATGATGTTTGGTTTCGCAACAAAAGAAACCCCTGAGTATATGCCAATGCCTCTGCAGTTCTCTCATAGCTTGTTAAAAGAGCTTGCGAATCATAGACGCAATAATGCAGCAATGAACTACTTGGGTCCTGATAGTAAAGCTCAGGTAACGGTTCAGTATGATGAGAATCACACTCCTTTAAGGGTAGATACCATTGTTCTTTCGACTCAGCATGATGAAGATATTTCGCAAGAACAGATCCATAAAGATGTTAAGTCAGAAATAATCAGTAAAGTAATTCCTTCTAATCTGATTGATGACAATACGATTTACCACATCAACCCAACTGGTAAATTTGTGATTGGCGGTCCGCATGGTGACACCGGCTTAACTGGAAGAAAAATCATTGTCGATACTTATGGTGGGTTCGGCGCACACGGCGGCGGGGCTTTTTCTGGAAAAGATCCTTCAAAAGTTGACCGGTCTGCTGCTTATGCGGCCAGGCATATAGCAAAAAACTTGGTTGCTGCTGAATTAGCTGATGAAGTTCTTGTTCAGTTAGCTTATGCAATAGGCGTGGCTGAGCCCGTATCCGTTTATGTTAATTCTTATGGCTCAGGTAAAATGAGCGACTACGAATTGTCTGAATTGGTAATGAAGACTTTCGATAATACGCCGAATGGCATCATAGAGAGATTTGGCTTGAAAGCACCAATCTACAGAAAAACGGCTGCTTATGGACACTTTGGTCGAGACGAGTTTCCTTGGGAAGCATTAGATTATATAGACAAACTGCACTAACCTTTCTTTGCAATAATTTGTTTGACCCGGGGGCTTGAATTAGTTTTTAAGCCCCCCTTTTTTTACACTTTTACATGCAGATGCCAACACCAACAAATCAACCCTCCATTGAGTTATTTGGTGTTACCATTATGGAACCCATGGTGACCTTTACGGATCTATGGATTACTGCCGTCTGTATATATGCCTTTTATAAATTGCTAAAACTGAAGCAAGAGGGATTAGTGTTTCGGTACATGCGTTTATACTTCATTATTATGGCTCTTGCTACATTTTTGGGAGGAATACTGGGTCATGCTTTTCAGGATATGGTTGGCTTAGGTTGGAAGCTTCCGGGATGGCTCATATCAATGCTGGCGGTCTCTTCAATCGAGCGGGCAACAATTATGTATGTACATCCACTAATCAACCCCAAATTTGCTCGCTTTCTTGAAATAGCAAATATCATAGAGTTATTTGTGTTTGCAGCCATAACTTTTGGAACACTCAACTTCTTTTACATTCAGGTTCATTCAGCCTATGGTTTGGGCCTCATTGTTCTTCCTCTTCATTTTTATGCTTACATGAAAACAAAAAATGAGGGGTCAAGAATCATCTTTCTCTCTGTTTGTTTTGCCTCTATTGCAGCCTTCACTTATACACTGGAAGTCGGAATTAATAAGTGGTTTAATCATCTCGATGTTAGCCATACAGTTATGGCTTTGAGTCTTTATTTCTTTTATCGGGGTGCCAGAAAACTAAAAGTTTTTACTAAAGCTGATGTCATTGAAAAGAATGACGGTTTTATTCAGACATTAAAATCAGCAATTAAGCCAATATTCCCGGAATAGCGCTTTCATCTCTGATTTATTTTGATAAATTCAGGGCTCATTCAAATGAATTAAACTTATTATATATGAAAAGGCTCTTCTTGTTTTGCTTGCTCTTTGTGATGACCGTGGGATATAGTTATCAACTTCGGGCTCAGTCACAGGCTCATGCTTTTAAAGGAGCAACGATTATTCCTGTTACAGGTGAACCCATTGAAAACGGGGTTCTTGTTGTTAAAGATGGAGTAATCATGGATGTCGGAACAGCATCTTCAGTAAATATTCCTGCCAATGCTATTGAAGTTGATGCCAGTGGTAAAATAATTATGCCCGGGCTGGTAGATACACATTCACACCTCGGTGAAGGGGATGGGGGAGACCGGTCTTCTGCCTTACACCCAGATGTTCGAATAATGGACACCATTGATCCAAGAAGCGATTCATTTAAGAAAGCTTTGGCTGGTGGCTTAACCACTATTAATGTAATGCCTGGGTCTGGCCATCTAATGAGTGGACAAACCGTCTACCTAAAGCTTCGTAAAGCAAATACTATTGAAGAAATGCTTTTCGTGGATGAAGAAACGGGTATTTACGGTGGTCTTAAAATGGCTAACGGAACTAATCCACTGGGAAATAAACCTTTTCCACAAACAAGGGGGAAATCTGCAGCGCTGGTTCGCGAGTTATTTGTAAAAGCTCAGGAATACAAAGCTAAAATTGATGCCGCTGATGGAGATGAAAGCAAAATGCCTAAGCGCGATATTGGCATGGAGGCACTTGTTGAGGTACTTGAGGGCAAAAGAGTTGTTCATAACCATACTCACAGACATGATGATATTCTTACAGCCATTCGTCTTTCTCAGGAGTTTGGATACAAAGTTGTGCTACAACATGTTTCTGAAGCCTGGAAAGTAGCTGATGAAATAGCAGCGGCCGGAGTCCCTGCTTCCATAATCGTTATAGACTCTCCAGGCGGTAAGCTTGAAGCCATTGATCTAAAGAATGTAAATGGCGCAGCCCTTGAAAAGGCCGGTGTTACTGTTGGTTATCATACCGACGATGGCATCACGGACTCAAGGTTTTTTATGAGATCCGCAGCAATTGGAATCAAATATGGAATGAGTCGACAAGCCGCTATTGAATCACTTACTATGGCTGGTGCTATTATGCTGGAACGCGAGGATAGAGTGGGCTCTCTGGAAAAAGGCAAAGATGCTGATTTCATCATTTTATCTGGTGATCCATTCTCTGTTTATACAAAGGTTGAACAGACTTGGATTGAAGGCATGAAAGTCTGGGATATTGAGAACCCCGACGATCGTAAGTATGCAACAGGGGGTTATGAAATCTACCGTGCATCATTTCATAATTATCATGAAGGCATGGAGGGACACAAATGAGATTCTTTAAAATCACACTTACATTACTAATAGCTTTATTTTTGAACAACCTTGTTCAATCACAGGTTGCCGTTAAAGGTAAAATGGTTTATACCATGGATGGCGATCCTATTGAAAATGGTGTTGTTCTGATCAAGAATGGAAAAATTGATCGGGTTGGACCAGGGTCCCGAGTTAGAATTCCTGATGATTATGTTGTCAAAGAAGCAGACGTCGTTACGCCGGGCCTAATTGATGCGCATTCAGTTGTTGGTTTAGCAGGGTATTACAATACAAGTGCCGATCAGGATCAGCTGGAGAGATCAGATGCTGTTCAGCCAGAGCTCCGGGCTATTGACGCATATAATGCAAGAGAAGTATTAGTTAAGTGGTTATTGGATCATGGCATTACTACAGTTCACACTGGTCATGGCCCTGGCGCGGTCATTAGCGGCCAGACATTGATCACAAAAACCCACGGCGACAATGTTGATGAATCTGTTATTGTCCCAGAGAAAATGCTGGCCATAACACTGGGATCTGCTGTGAGGTCTAATTTCTCAAGTCCGGGAACACGGTCTAAGGCTGTGTCTGTGTTGAGACAAACACTTATTGCTGCTCAAGACTATAAAGAGAATGGTAAAAGTCGCAGACTTGATATGGAGGTTCTGGTAAAGTTATTGGATGGCGAGATTACTGCACTTATAACTGCGCACAAAGCTAATGATATAATGACTGCTCTTAGACTTCAGAAAGAGTTTGGTTTCAATATGGTATTAGACGGTGCCGCTGAGGCATATCTGGTTATCGATGAAATTAAAGAAGCCGGTATTCCGGTAATTATTCATCCGGCTATGATTCGTTTGGGTGGTGATGCTAAGAATGCATCACTTGAAACAGCTGCAAAGTTACATGACGCAGGTGTAACGGTTGTGTTCCAAAGCGGTTTCGAGGGTTATGTGCCAAAAACTCGAGTTGTCACTTTCGAGGCGGCCATTGCTGCTGCAAACGGACTTGGTATGGAAAACACGCTTAAAGCCCTCACTGTTGATGCTGCTGAAGTTCTTGGTATTCAGAAACGTGTCGGTAAACTTAAAAAAGGAATGGACGCTGACCTTGCCCTTTTTGATGGCGATCCATTCGAGTATATGACAAAGGTAACCGGTGTAATAGTTAATGGTGAAATTGTGAAATAGGAGGCGTCATGACCAGAGAAAGTCTGATTAAATTATTCGAAAGAGATCTTGATCGTGTTAAACAAGAGATCTCCGCTTATAAAAATGAAGATGATTTGTGGCGACTGGAAGGGGATATTTTAAACACTCCTGCCAACCTATGCATGCATATCGCTGGAAACCTCCAGCATTTTTTCGGGGCCGTACTAAGCGGCTCCGACTATAAAAGAGATAGAGATTTTGAATTTAATGGCACGGGTCTCACTCGACAAGAATTACTGGATGATATAGAAACAGCCAAGAAAGTTGTCTCTTATACGCTGAATGCTTTAAGCGATGATGATCTGGAAAAAGAGTTTCCTCTTCAGCCTTTTGGGCACCCTATGACTACTGGCTTTTTTATTATCCATCTGTACTCACATGTGTCCTGGCACCTGGGTCACATAAACTACCACCGAAGAATTCTGAAGCTATAAAAAACCCTAGAGTTATGATGCTATTCAGCTCTAGGGTTCCTTTTTAGGTTTTTAACAGCATTACCTGTCAATGTACGGGTCAGTTTGCTGTTTGGGAGCGGATGGTATGGCCAAAGAATACGGCGTTTGCAAACAGCTTATTCGTTCCGTACCAAAAAGCCCTGAAGTTTGGGTTGTCTGTCATTGCAATCACTTTTCCTCCACCAAACCTGCTTACAACAACTCCTGCAGAGTTTGATAATCTTTCAATATTCTCATTAGAAATATAGCCGCTTGCTAGCGGTGAACTCGTATACACAACTGGCGTTGAATATGGGTTATTACCCTTATCAATGAAGATGGTGCTATTTCTAAACAGGGTGATATCATCGTCATTATATCCATACGCAAGAGGGTGCGTTAAATCCAGCTTCGCATTGAATATTGCTCCTCCAATAACCTGGGCACCTGAATCGCGGCTTTGTCTTACATATGGTAGAGTCTCTTCTTCATCATCGCTACTTGAGCTTGTGACATAATTAACTTTTGCGAGACCTTGTTGCTTGGCCCAGCGAAGCGCGCTTTTATATACAATCATAACGCCGCCATCTGCAACCCAATCTTTTAAGTCCTGAGTCATGCCATCAGAAAGGTCGCCATAACTTCCGTTAACCATCACAATTACATTATACCGACTTAAATCAGCTCCTCTCATATCTGACTTGTCTAAAATGGTAATCGGAATATTGTACCTGGTGTCCATTAGGTGCCAAGCCTCGCCTACTTCATAAGACGATACGCCGCTTCCACCAAGTATAGCAACACTTGGTTTTCTTAGGTTGCTAAATGAATTTGAACCAAGGTCTATTCCTAAGGGCGTCAATCCGGTTGATACCGCGTACACATTAATACCATCTTCCTCGGCTATTGTCTTTACAAGATCATGAACCATTTCCTGATCATCCTGGACCCCAAGAGGAACCATGATTGTCCCATAATCAAACTCTTCTGTTCCGGTCTCGGTAACAGCAGTAAATTTTTCCGTTGCTACTTTTGCCCGAACACCTTTTGATAAAAGTCTGTATGCGGCTCTTGGTGAGTAATACTCATCCCATTCGAATACATAAGCGTAATTACTTTCGTTACCAATTACAGCCCCTTTGATTCCTGTAGCAGGGTCAAAGGCATCACCAATCAGATCAGATCTATATTGTCTGTTGCCAAGTTCCGCGAAAGGCAGATTAAATGAGTACGGCAGCGTCCATGCAGAGATATCATAGAAGAGGCTATCTGTAAAAGTGTTTCTTCTTTCAAACATTGCGGTTAACAGTTTGAACTGCGGTTGGTTTGTTGGTATGATGTATGAGCTCCCCGGCTCAAAGCTTTTACCATTTACAGTCATTGCTTTGTTCAGTTTATAGACTTGAATATCATGTCTGTTAACTAATTCCGCGAGGTGTCTGGATCTGGCTTTATCAGCGTTATCCCCAAAAACATAGGCTTTTATTGATGAGGACGATGCTTCAGAAACAGCCTCTTTATAAAATTCGCGCTGGTGTGCCAGCAAATCTTCTCTCAGGTTCATGGCCGCCTTGAACGTGCTTAATGAAGCTGTAAAATGATTTCTAATTGCGAATGGGAAAGTTAAAATACCATGAATTGTTTCCTGCGCATGACCTCTTGAACTGGCTTGCTCAAATAATATTCCGACAGCGCCATTAACATCCGGATATGTTGATCCTTTTCCATAATAATAATCATCAAAGCTTTCCTGTGAATAATAGAGGCTTTGAATTTTATCCAGCTCATCTGCGTGGTACTCGGCAATTGCTGCTGTTAATCTCTGATTTCTTTCAGGCGTTAAGGGGTGTGTTCTGGATGGGATACCTGGCTGGAAAAAGAATGTTGAATTTGATCCCATCTCATGATAATCGGTAAGCACGTTTGGCTTCCATTGATGGAATTTTTTAATTCTACCCTGACTCTCTGGGTGCTGAGCTGGCAACCAGTCTCTGTTCAGGTCAAACCAATAATGGTTAGTTCTTCCTCCCGGCCACACCTCATTGTATTCTCGGTCATCAGGATCTGTAGTAAGGGTTGTGGTGTTTTTATGCACATTAGCCCAGTGTGCAAACCTTCCAAGGCCATCAGGATTGAATGAAGGGTCCAGTAAAATTACAGTATTGCTTAATAGCTCATCAATTTGGTCGCCTTGTGCTGCAGCGAGATAATACATTACCAGCATGGAGGCATTTGATCCGCTTGCTTCATTCCCATGGATGCTATAACCCATATAAAGGACTGCCGGCATGGTTGAAATATCCAGATCATTAGATTTAGATGGATCCGTTAACATAACATGCTCAGCCTGAATCTGATCAATATTGGCTTGGTTCTCGGGTGAGGTGATTGTTAAAAGAAGCCCCTCTCTGTTTTCGTGGGTTCTGTGGTGACTCTCTATGGTTACACGGTCAGAAGCAGCGGCAACTGCTTTAGCATAGTTAACGAGCAAGTCATGGCGAACATGCCACTCACCAACTTGAAATCCCAGAACGGATTCTGGGGTTGGGATATCAGGGTTAAATGTTGTTCCTTGAGGCATGTAATAGTCAAGGTCCACAACATTAATCTGGGCTGTAACAAGGTTAGCGCCTAAAAGGCTTGCTACGGCGAGCAATAAGAGCTTTTTCATGGATCTAATTAGTTAGTTCAATTTCGTGATCATGGATAGTAGCCCATCAGACTTAAAAAATCAGTTTTTTTTTGGCGCTTTTGTTTCCTAGCCCTATGTTTTACAAATTTTTGACTGATGAAAACGAATACTACCTGGTCTACATTAAAATACGCTCTTGGTCCCGGCCTGCTGATGGCCGCTGCTGCCGTAGGCGTTTCCCATCTTGTACAGTCTACTCGAGCGGGTGCAGATTATGGCTTCATGCTTATATGGGCTATAATTCTTGCTAATATTTTCAAATACCCTTTTCTGGAATTCGGTCCGCGATATGCTATAGCTACAAATCAAACGATGCTTGAGGGCATAAAGAAGCTTGGGGCGTGGGCTAAATGGGTGTTTATTCTATTTACATTCTTCAGCATGTTTATCATTCAGGCGGCAGTAACAATTGTAACTGCTAGTCTTGCTGAAAAGCTTCTGGGTATTGCCCTTCCTCCTTGGGTGTGGAGTGCCATTGTACTCACGGTTATTGTTATCATTCTAATGGTTGGTAAGTACTCTATTCTGGATGGATCCATTAAGTTTATCATGGTAATACTAAGCTTGTCTACAATTGCCGCGATTGTATTTGCTGTTTTCAACAAATCCCCCGAAGCCTCCAGCTTTGCCGCTCCAGAGCTTTGGAATATCAAGGGTGTTGCTTTTCTAATCGCCTTAATGGGCTGGATGCCAATTCCTATAGATGGCGCGGTTTGGCATTCAATCTGGACGCATGAAAGAATAAAACAAACCGGTCATTGCCCAAGCCTTAAGGACTGTCTCATCGATTTTAATATTGGATATATCGGTGCAGGGATTCTGGCTGTAGCCTTTATGAGCCTTGGGGCATTAGTCCTATATGGAAAAGGAATTGACCTGGCTTCAAGTGGAGCTGGTTTTGCTAATCAGTTCGTTAATATCTATACAACAACCCTTGGCGACTGGACATACTGGATCATAATCATATGTGCTTTTTCAACCATGTTCAGCACAACACTTACCGTAACAGATGCATATCCTCGGGTTAGTCAGCGCATACTTTCTCTTGAGGTGAAATCGTTTAATGAGTCAGACCGGACTTACAGGCTTTTACTGGTTCTCATATCAATGGTTTCTGTAGGGATGCTATATTTTCTTGGAAGTAATTTTGCTTTTATGGTAGATCTGGCAACATCAATGTCGTTTTTGATGGCTCCTGTTCTGGCCTTTATAAACTATAAGCTTGTTACCGGAAAAGATATTCCGATAGAAATGCAGCCACCAAAATGGTTGAAAATACTAAGTTGGGTAGGGTTATTTTTCCTTACCAGTTTTGCGCTTTTATTTGTGATATGGAACTTTTTCCTAAGCTAAATCAATAAGAAGAGAAACAATTTCGCTTGAAGAACTTTCTTAAACATATCGATGAGCCATTTAATGGCTTCTCTCATCTTATTGGTGCAATAATTTCAATAGTTCTGCTCTTCGTTCTCATGGAAGCCTCAAAATCAGATCCATTGAATTATAAATTAGCCTTTGTGATCTACGGTTTAACTTTAATAGGCATGTTTGCCTCTAGTTCAGTCTATCATTTACTCAAAGTTTCTGATAGCACCAAGACAAAGCTTAAGCGAATTGATCACATAATGATTTTTCTGCTCATTGCAGGCTCATATACACCCATTGCTACTGTTGGGCTTGATGTAACCACATCTTATGTGATCCTCATTATTGTCTGGGTAATAGCGGCTGTTGGTATCATAAAAAAATTGTACTGGCTACACGCCCCAAGATGGTTTTCAACAGGAGTATATCTGTTAATGGGCTGGATATCTGTTTTTATATTTCCACAGTTGTGGGAAGTAATGCCGAGATCTTTCCTTCTATGGATTGCTATTGGCGGACTTTCTTACTCCGTCGGGGCGATTATTTATGCTGCCAAATACCCAAATCCATTACCTGGAAAATTTGGCCATCACGAGATATGGCACTTGTTTGTAATGGGTGGTGCTTTTTCACATTTTTGGGCCATCTACAAGTTTCTCCCAAACATGATGTGAGCTAGATGAGAAGGTTCTCACTTATTCTGTTTCTGCTTTTCGCAAGTCATTACTCTAATGCACAGGTTTACTTTAATCAGTATCGCCCCTCTGCAATAGAATGGCAGGTCCTGCTTACCGATCATTTTAAAGTAATCTACCCTTCAGGGGATGACTCTCTTGCGTACAGGGCCGGTCAAATTCTGGAGCAGCAATATCCTATAGCACAAAAACTCATTGGTGGAGAGCTCCACAACTTTCCCATCATACTTAATAATTACAATGATCTTTCAAACGGGTTTGTAACACCCTTTAATTTTCGATCTGAAATTGAAACGCCCCCAATAAAAGGGAAAGGTCTTAATCCCAGAACAGGTGACTGGTATGAAACCGTCTTATCCCATGAGCTTATTCATGCTTTGCATTTTAGTAAGAAAGGGGGGCTGATTGCAGATGGATTAGGCTTGTTCTGGAAAGACGCGGCTCGCATAACACATGCCTGGGCGCCCGTTGGGTTGCATGAGGGAATTGCTGTTTATCACGAATCTCAGTCCATTAGCTCCTATGGTGATGGTGGCCGGCTTAACTACCCTTTCTTTAACAATAGATTTCTGTCGAACTTCGATTCTAATCAAAGATGGGTTAATGGACAAATACTACTCACCAGTGATTTTACAGTTCCTTATAATCGGCATTATGTTGCCGGAGCTCCTTTTGTTCACTGGTTACAAGAAACTTATGGTGAAGATGTAACCAGAAAATCTATAGAACAGCATTATCGGACCTTCTTTCTTGGTTACGGATTTGCGCTTCGTCGAAGCACCGGAAAATGGCCAAAACAACTCATTCGTGATTTTCACAAAGATTATGCTAATCAACGAAGGGAAGAGCCAAGAAGTAATACTGATACTAAATCCGTTATTGTTGACCTCCCTTTTGATGGAGAAAACTCATCTCGTCCAGTCTGGCTGGATCAAAATAAGCTGCTCTTCATCGGTAATTATTACGATGCTGTTAGCGGGTTCTATTCATTTGATCTAATAAAACAGAAAGCCAGGCTTGAGGTAGAGGCTTTTAATGTTAGAGATTTCAATTATGATCTCAGAGGAAACAATCTTCTTTACGCTGCATTTCAAGGTCACCAAATATTGGACAACACTTTCCTGACCGAATTACTGGAGGCGGATCTAAAAACAGGTAAAAAAAGACTGATTCAAAAATCAGAGCGTTCTTTCGCTCCCATTTATTCGAATGATCAAATCATTTCATTAAGCACCTTAAATGCCGACAATGCTATTCAGGTTTTGGATGGCTCTAGTGATGTTGTTAAACATATACATATTGAAGACACGCGAATAGTTGAACTAAAGCAGAAACCGAATGGAGATGACTTGGCTATCATCGCCAGTAGAAAAGGAGTTCAGGGAGTCTGGTTTACAAATTCAGCTATGATGGAAATTCATCTTAAAGAGGCGCCGGATATTTCTTTTTTGAATGCTTCCATTTTTGATATTCAGTGGCATCCTGTTGACTATAAAATTCTGTTTACAGCCGACCTTAATGGTGTGATGAACATTTATGAATATGACTTTGATTCAGACAAGGTTCATCGCCTAACTGATTCACAGTATAATGCAATGGAAGCATCATGGTCGCCTGATCAGTTACAGCTTGCTTATGCCATTCAGTATGGTGATGAAAAAAGACTTGCTGTTATAGCAAAAGATGATCTGCTGTTTGAAGAAGTTTCTAAAGATGAATGGAATAGGCGCCCATCAGTGAGTGACAGACTAGAATCGTCATTACTTGGAGCAGAGATAGACACAACTTCATGGGCTAAATATTCTTATTCAAGTAAGCTGGACTGGCTTCGCCCGAGGGGTTTTGTCCCTGTCTTTGAATCGGTGAGTGGAACTGATAATGATTTTCGTTTTGGCGCTGGTGTATTTGGCGCTGATGCCTTAAGCAAGCATAGTTATTACTATGCCCTCACATTTTATGATCAATTAAGTTGGTGGGATTTCTACTACAGAAACACTTCTTTTTATCCGGGTTTTAAACTTACCTCTTCATCAACACCAAATCTTGTTCGTTTTGTTGTAAGAGATCCAAATAACCCTAACCAGGGTATTTTATATAGAAATATTCAGCAACGAATGGAGTTCAAGCTTTCCATTCCATTTCAATATCGATTTAGGTCGAACACGCGGTTGACGTCTCTTCTGTTTGAGCCCGGCTTAAGCCTGGAACAAATCCGCTTCTTCAATCAGGATGGTTTATTGAATTCTAATTTCACTGAAGTAAATAACATTGACGTATTCACTCAAATGAATATTAATGTGATGCAGCTGAGGAGGGATTTACAACCTCGGTCTGGTCTGGTCTTATTTAGTCAGGCTCAATTTGGTTTAAACTCAAATTCTCAGTTTCAGCGATTAAGAGATCTGAATAATAATGTTTATACCATTGAGCGAATTTATAATCGAGCTAATGCCCTCTTCCTTGGAGGTTATTGGTACTTGTCTCCTTTAAAGCAATTCAATCAGAGCCTAAGATTAAACCTTTCGATGTTAACTCAGACTCAAACATTAGTTTATAATTCTAATTCATTAGTTCCTCTTGGTTTTAATGAAGATGTGTTTACCCGATTAGATAATAATACTCTTCGATTCAGTACTCGTTATCTCATTCCATTGAGATATCCTGATCAGGGTGGAATAACTGTTCCTCTTTACTTCAGCTCTATCTACTTAAGTGCATTTTCTCACACACTGGGCGGTTTTAGTAATGAAGAGTATTTTACAAACCCCAGAACAATCGTCGGTATGGGTTTACGCTTCAGGATGAAGCTCTCTAACTTTGTATTCGATATAGGTGCAGGTATTACTTATGAGCCAAGCCGGTCAGAATTCAACTATATCGTTGGTGAATTCTAAATCAGTTTTTATCTAGCAGCTTCA
>CBFHVG010000094.1:0-17721 GCA_965659005.1 uncultured Balneolaceae bacterium | reverse complement strand
TAGTATACACCGATGATGGCAAGATTTGAGATTGGTTCGGTAGGTTTTTCAACAAAACCGGTAATTACATCACCCTCGTGAACAGCAACACCAAATCTTGAAGGATCATCAACTTCTTTGAGCCAGATTACACTATCGGCTTCATCAATTTTAACCTTATCATAGGTATCGAAGATGGTATCAGCAAAGGCGACAATCACTTCACCTGTTAATTCTTCTTCTGCACAATGAACTGCATGGGCTGTACCTAGAGCTTCATCTTGAACTTTAAAAATTGGATTTACTCCCTGACGCGCACTCATTTCAGTCAATGACTGTTTAATATCTTTTCCGAAATCGGGTCCCAATATGTAAACGATATCAGTGATGTCGCGATCGAGTGACTTATTAAAAGTATCGACAATTCTTTCAATGATCATTGTTCCGGCTACCGGAAGCAAGGGTTTTGGGTTAGTATGAGAGTGTGGTCGTACGCGGGAACCTCGTCCCGCCATCGGGATTATCAATTTCATAAGTTATAGCCTGTAAGTCTGTTTATTTTTGAAGCTTAGAAATATAAAGTTTTGCTATTTTAAAATGAATTCGGCGGAAATTGTTCACCTTATCATAATATAGAACCCTTGAACTGGTATATCCGATTTATTGACCTGATGATGATCATCTTCATTACCGTAATGATCAGGCATTTCATCTACAGAATCCGGTTTTTTCTTCAAACCTTTCAGCAGCTTGGTTATAAACGCCACGAGTTTAGACCGTGGGTTAAGCAAAACTGGGAAAGCAAGGTAATTACCAGAGAAATTGGTTTAATGAATATAGTATTGGTGGTGTTACTCTACTTTGGTTCAGATTCATTAACCCATTCCGCGACTGCAATTATAGTTTTTATGTATTGCATTTTCTGGTTTAGCTCCATTCGAAAGTACAAGCCGGAAAAGGTTAAAAAACCACTGGTTTTTACTTCCAGAATGAAACGTCTGGCTACTCCGACATTCATATTCTCTTTTTTCTTCCCGGTATTATTCAGCTTTGTTGCTTTTACAGGCTCAATGCCCATTGTAAACCTACCGGCTAACAATTACGACCCAGGTCTCATCATGGTTGATAGCATGTACCTAGTATTCGGTTGGTTATTAGGAACATTGCTCATCCCGTTTTTTATGTACATCAGTGCAATGTTTACAGAGCCTGTTGAGAAAAGGGTTCAACAGGGTTACATAAAACAAGCAAAAGCGAAGCTGGCTTCTCTACCTCATTTGAAGGTTATTGCCATTACTGGATCTTATGGTAAAACCAGTGTAAAGTTTATGATTAGAGATATGCTGAAAGAGCGCTTTAATGTCTGCACAACGCCAGGATCATATAATACACCAATGGGTATTACCAAAGTGATAAACAATGATCTTAACTCTGATCATCAGATTTTGATTCTTGAAATGGGAGCTCGTTATGCCGGAAATATTCAGGAGCTATGTGATATTGCAAAACCTGACATTTCAGTGATTACAACGGTTGGTCTTGCACATCTGGAAACATTTGGAACTCAGGATGTAATCGCCTGGGAAAAGGGTACTCTTGTTAGAAATCTTGATGGAGGTACTGCTATTCTTAATGGTGATGATCCTCGTGTTCAGGCCATGAAGCAATATGAGAACTCGTTTTCAGTACTTGATGCGGGTATAAATAATGGTGATATCACAGCAAGTAATCTGGAATTTGGTTTGTTTGGTAGCCGATTCAATGTACTGATAGATGGTGTTGGAGATGAAAAATTCGAATGTAAGTTACTGGGTGAGCATAATATTCAGAACCTGCTTCTGGCTGTTGGTGTAGGGCATCATTTTGGGATTAGACTCAAAACCATGGCTTTGGCTGCAAAGAATCTCGAGCCCATTGAACATCGTCTAGAACTGAAGAATAGTGGTGACATCATTATAATTGATGATGCTTTTAATTCGAATCCTGTTGGTGCCCGTAATGCTGTTGATATCCTATCAAAATTCAAAACCGGAAAGCGAGTAATGATAACTCCAGGGATGGTTGAGTTAGGTGATTTAGAGGTTGAAGAGAATTATAAATTAGGTGAATACATTGCCCAGTCTGAAATTGATCTTACCGTTTTAGTCGGGCAAGAGAGAACTAAGCCTATTCAAGATGGATATAGATCTGTTAAGCCTGATAGCAATGGTCTTGAAGTCGTAAACACATTATTCGATGCAAATGAGCTGGTCTTCAAAAACGCAAAAGCTGGTGACGTGATCCTTTATGAGAACGATCTTCCGGACGTTTATAATGAATGATCTAAGTTTGAATGACCGAAATCCGAATGACCGAAATCCGAATGACGGAATGTTCGAAATTCGAAATTCTGCCATTGACATAAATTCTAAACGAATAACGAATATCCGCTACTCGTATCTGAGTGCTTCTGCTGGTTTGATTTTTGATGCTCTGATGGAAGGGTACCAGCTGGCTAAGACACAGAGAAGTAAGCTGGCTACTAAGACTACCGAAATGTCAAAAGCACTTATCTCTGAAGGGTAAGCATCAATAATAAAGGCTGAGGATAATTTGATTAGCCCAAATTTGTTTTGAAGCCAACTCAGTAAAAATCCTAGGCTTCCTCCAATACCACAGCCAATCATTCCAATATAAAGACCCTGTTTGCGGAATATCTTTTTGATGTCGTCACTACTTACACCCATTGAAATCAACAAACCTATATCGCGTTGTTTCTGGATTACAATCATCGTTAGAGAGCCAAGAATATTAAGAACGGCAACAATCACAATGATCATGAGGATGATATAGGAACCCCATTTCTCAAGATACATTACGTCATAAAGAGGCTTTTGAAGATCATACCAGGTTGAAATCTTGTAATCCGGACCCAGTTTTGCTGAAAGCTCAGACTTAACTTGTTCAGCGTTTTCATTTTTATCCAGTTTTATATCAATACCTGAAACCTTATTTCTGGCATTAAAAAGTCGTTGGGCAGCAACCATGTCAATTATAACTACTTCTCCGCTGGTTACCTGGGTCATGGAGTAGGTTCCTCTTACCTGAAAACGGTATATGCGAGGTAGTGAGATTTGAGTAAGAGCTCTTCTCATTCCTCTTGCACTCAATAATGCCAGCTCTTCGTTTAAGCGAATTCCATAATTATTCATTAATCCATCGCTCATTAATACACCAGGTCTTCGATTCTTGACACTAGTATCAAAAACGCCTGAAGTCACCTTATTTGGATCCTGAGAAAAAACGAAAAACTTATCCTGCTTAACCCCCTTTACCTGAACTACTTCATTCTGATCATTTCCATACACCATGAGAGCTTTTCCTTGTACATAGGGTGATATGATCTGAATTTCCGGAATCTCGCTTAAGCTTTGCTTCAATTCCACACTCTCTGAAAAGAAACTTTCATTCACATATTCAATTCTAATATCAGGGTCGGTTGATAGTAATAGTCCTTTAATTACATCAAAAAAACCATTGAAAACAGACAGGACTACAATAAGCAAAGCTGTCCCAATCGATACACCCACAATGCTAATGGTAGTCAAAGTGGATATAAGTGAAATGTGTTTTTTCGAAAAGAGGTATCGCCTGGCGATGAAACCGGTGTATTCCATTCTTTTAAGATAGCTGTTCGTAAAATTGAAAGCACTTCAAATCCTTGAAAGGAATTGCGCTAATTTTATTATCTTTCAGGCTAAATTTTTTTCTGGATGGTGATGAAAACAACGCTCCCTAAATCTGTCATAGAGACTATTGGAAATGGGTCACACGGGGATCCTTTTTCGGTATTAGGACTACATAAATTCAAGAAAGGCAAAACTGAGCAACTGGTTCTACGTTCATTTAACCCCTTTGCTGCACAAATAGATGTGCTGATTGGTGGAAAAAAGACGGCCTTGACCAGAGTATCAGATGAGGGTCTTTTTGAACATGTATTCCCAAGGCGAAAGAATGCATTTGATTATACGTTGAGTGTAACTACTCATGATGGGGCAACTTATGACACTCCGGATGCCTACTCCTTTTCACCCATGATTTCCGATTTTGATTTACAACTCTGGGGCGAGGGTAATCATTACAAATCCTATGATTTCATGGGGGCGCACATAACCGAAGTGAACGGTGTAAAAGGAACTCATTTTGTCGTTTCAGCACCATCGGCTCTAAGAGTGAGCGTAATTGGGTCATTCAATGGTTGGGATGGCCGCATTCACAGGATGAGAAAACATCATGATCAGGGTTTATGGGAAGTATTTATTCCTCTTGTGGGCGAAGGTGATGTATATAAATATGAAATCATTACACCCGCTCAAACAGCACCGCTTATCAAATCAGATCCATATGCCTTTCATGCAGAATTGAGACCAGCAACAGCATCTGTAATTACAAGCATAGATAATTATAAGTGGAGTGATAAGGAGTGGATTACAAAACGAAAAGAAAGTCAAAGTCATGACGCTCCAATATCTGTTTACGAAATCCATGCTGGTTCATGGAAAAGAAATGTAGGAGTAGACCAGACCTTCTTATCCTACAGACAACTGGCAGATGAACTCGTTCCCTATGTAAAAGAAATGGGATACACTCATGTTGAACTGATGCCTATTGCAGAACACCCTTATGATCCGTCATGGGGTTATCAGATAACGGGTTACTACGCTCCTACCAGTCGATTTGGCGACCCCGCTGATTTTATGTACTTCGTAGATGAATGCCATCGAAATGGAATAGGTGTAATAGTTGACTGGGTTCCGGCACATTTTGCAAAAGATGATCACGGCTTGAGACGATTTGATGGGACCGGATTATATGAGCACGAGGACCCAAGACAAGGAGAACATAAAGACTGGGGCACGTGTATTTTTAATTTTGGGCGAAATGAGGTTAAGAACTTTCTCATTTCGAATGCACTTTACTGGTGTGATAAATTCCATATTGATGGTCTGCGTGTTGATGCAGTAGCTTCTATGCTATATTTGGACTATTCGAGAGAAGAAGGTGAATGGATTCCAAATGAGTATGGAGGGCGAGAGAATTTAGAAGCGATAGATTTCCTTAGATCATTTAATGATGCGGTTCATGAACACTTTCCTGGTACCATAACTTTCGCAGAAGAATCGACATCATGGGGCGGTGTATCGAGACCTACCCAAACCGGAGGCCTAGGCTTTGATTTTAAATGGAATATGGGCTGGATGAATGATACCCTGAGTTACATTGAGAAGGATCCTATTCATAGAAAATATCATCAGGATCAACTCACATTTTCGCTCATTTATGCATTCTCTGAAAGCTTTATTCTGCCTTTTTCTCATGACGAGGTTGTTCACATGAAGAAAGCAATGCTTTCTAAAATGCCTGGGGATGACTGGCAGAAATTTGCCAACCTAAGACTTTTATTAACATACATGTTCACACATCCCGGAAAGAAATTAACTTTCATGGGCATGGAGATTGGCCAGTGGGATGAGTGGTCTGAGTCCAAATCACTAGACTGGCACCTTCTTGACTGGGACAAGCACCGTGGCACACAAACCTTTGTTAAAGATTTGAATAAACTTTATACATCGGAAGGTTCATTATATGAAATCGATGACGAATGGCGCGGATTCGAATGGATTGATTTTACTGATGCAAATAACAGTATCTTGTCATTTGTAAGAAGGGGAAAAAACCCGGATGATTTTACAGTTACTATTTTGAACTTCACGCCTACACCACATAATGCATATAAAATCGGGGTGCCTGAAGAGGGTGTTTATGAAGTCATTCTAAATAGTGATTCGGAGTACTATGGCGGATCTAATGCAGGAAACAGTTTTGCAACAGCTCACTTGGGCGACTGGCATGATCAACCTGCACATATGCATGTTTCACTACCGCCGTTGGCTGGAATAATTTTAAAACTTAAAAAGTAAGACTATTCATTTATGAGATTTCCGAGATCTGCGGGTACTCTTGTACACCCTACCTCCTTTCCAGGAAAATACGGAATTGGTGACCTTGGATATGAAGCGCGGAACTTCATCGACTTCCTGGTAGAAACAAATCAAACTATCTGGCAGGTTCTTCCTCTGACACCAACCGGTTATGGGAATTCACCCTATGCAAGTTATTCAGCCTTTGCAGGTAATGTTTATCTGATTAGTCCTGATATTCTAAAAGCAAAAGGGCTAGTTTCTCAAAAAGACCTGGATTCCATTCAATTGAATGGGGGCACTGTAGTTGATTATGATGCTGCTTTTGAAAATAAAGATAAGTTATTCGAGAAGGCTGCTGAATCCTTCTTTTTGAATATATCTGAGGAAGACCAAAAAGCATTCGATGCCTTTAAAGAACAGCACTCAGAATGGCTTGATGATTATGTTGTGTTCATGGTTTGCTTCATCAATAATGGTAAAAAACCATGGAATTTATGGGATAAAAAGCTTGCTCAGAGAGATTCAAAAACGCTCGAGAAGTATGCAGCAGAACATATTGATGAAATTCGCCTTCAGTATTGGTTGCAATTCGAGTTTTACAATCAGTGGTTTGAACTGAAAGATTATGCTAATCAAAAGGGTATTCGCGTTATAGGTGATATCCCAATTTTTGTGGATCACAATAGTTCAGATGTCTGGGCAAGCCCCGAATTTTTTGAAGTCGATAAAGATGGAAATCGAACACTGATTGCTGGTGTACCACCAGATTATTTCAGTGAAACAGGTCAGCTTTGGGGTAATCCTCTATATAAATGGGATGTACTTGAAAAGGATGGATTTAGCTGGTGGGTAGCTCGATTTAAACACATGTTCTACCTCTGTGACGCTATTCGAGTGGATCATTTCCGTGGATTTGAAGCTTATTGGGAAGTAAAAGCAACAGAGGAAACCGCCATAAAAGGACGTTGGGTTAAAGGACCAGCTTACAAATTGTTTGACGCAATTCTCAAAGAATGTGGTGAAATACCAATGATTGCAGAAGATTTGGGTGTTATGACTCCGGAAGTTGAAGCCCTTCGCGACCATTATAATTTCCCGGGTATGAAGATCATTCAGTTTGCCTTCGATTCAGACTCAACGAATAGTTTTTTACCTCACAATTATCCGCAGAACTGTGTGACCTACACAGGTACGCACGATAATGATACTTCAATTGGATGGTATAATGCTGCTCCAGAGCATGAGCGTCATAATGCGAGAACCTACTGTAAAAGTGGTGGAGAACAGATTAATTGGGATTTCATTCGCCTTGGAATGATGTCTGTGGCAGATCAGGCAATTTTCCCTCTGCAGGACTACATGAACCTGGATACTGAACATAGAGTGAATTTCCCTGGTACCACAGATGGAAACTGGTTATGGAGATATACTGAAGACATGCTCCATGACGTTGATAAAAACAGAATTAAAGAACTTATAAACCTAAGTAACAGACAGTCCGACGAAAATTGAGCTTTTTTATACTAAGCTACCTTTTCGTATCTTTAGGGCTTTGACTTTTTAGATGCCTATGCCATTTTCACTTAATTTCCTTCCGGAAAGAACAGAAAAACCTCGGGATTACGGAACAACCATGGCACTTGATAAAGGATTCAGCGTCAGACAAGCTGAAGATTTTGTTGAAACATGTGCCGATTACGTTGATGTACTTAAAATGGGCTGGGGAACCAGCTACATAACCAAGAATCTCAAAGCTAAGATTGACGTCTACAGAAACGCAGGGATACCGGTCTATTTCGGTGGAACTCTTTTTGAAGCTTACGCTATGAGAGATCAGCTAGATGACTATAAAAGGCTGCTGGATGAGTATGACATTGACTTAATGGAGGTTTCAAATGGGACTATTTGGCTTTCTGACTCAAAAAAACAGGAAATCATCACAGATTTCAGTAAAAATTATACGGTGCTGAGTGAGGTGGGTAGTAAAAACCCAAATGAGATTATGCCTCCTTACCGTTGGGTTGAAATTATAAAAGATGAGCTTGAAGCTGGTGCTCATAAAATTATTTGTGAAGCCAGAGAAAGTGGAACTGTTGGTGTCTTCAGACCTAATGGTGAAGTCAGATCTGGTTTAATTGATGAGATAGTTCATGAAATACCAACAGAGAAGCTTATCTTTGAAGCACCACAAAAAGAACAACAAGTCTGGTTCATCAAGAAGTTTGGCTCGAATGTCAATCTGGGTAACATAGACCCTAATGAAGTGATATCGTTGGAAACTATTCGTCAAGGTCTAAGAGGTGATACTCTGTTAGATTTTTACTCAGTTGATGATGATGAAATGAATGAGTCGCTACAGAACAATAAATCTAATTCTAGAGACGAAAATTAAATATGAAGATTTTATACGCTGCTGCTGAAATCTCTCCTTTTGCAAGAATGACGCATACTGCTGATTTATTGCGCTTTTTACCTGCCTCGCTGCAGGATCAGGGTTTTGAAATAAGAATCCTTCTACCAAAATATGGTACAATTAACGACAGAAGAAATCGATTACATGAAGTTATCAGACTTTCCGGTATTGAAGTCGAGGTTGGTGAAAACAAAGAGAGCATGAAAATTAAAGTAGCTAGCATTCCTAATGCTAAGCTGCAGGTTTATTTCCTTGATAATGACACCTATTACAAGAGAAAAGGACTATTTAAAAAACCAGATTCAGAGGAATTTTATCCTGACAACGATGAAAGAGTAGCCTTCTACAATAAAGGTGTACTTGAAACAGTTATCAAGCTTGGTTGGAAACCAGACATCATTCATTGTCATGATTGGCCGGCTGGTTTAATTCCACTTCTTGCGAAAACCAAGTATAAGGACAACGGATTGTTCGATAACACGAAGATCGTTTATAATTTACACCATCCGCTAAACGAGGGAGTTTTCAAAAACCCCCGCATCCTTGAGTTACTTGGCTTACCTGAAGATGTGGATATACATTCTCTTACCGAGGATGGCAAAGTGGATCTGCTGAAGTTAGGTCTTAAATACAGTGATCATGTGGTTACTGGAAATAACCTCAGAGATGAGTTTGATGGTCTGTTTAAAGAACTATCCATTAAACCACATCAAATCCAGGGATCTCCAGAAGATGTATCAGCTAAATTTGCTGATTACTACCATCAGATAGCTGATAAAATAGCAACAGAATAAGTCTCAATTACATAGTGACTAAGGATCGAAATGTAAGAATCTGGCGGTTCTTACTCCCTTTATTAATCGTCGGCAGTTTTTTTGCCTGTAATGAAGAACCAGGACTGGTAGGGGAGTCATTCGTTGAATCCACACAGGAATTCAGGTTCGACACCCTCTTCATTGATAACATTAATGAGGTTAACTACAATACCTACACAGGGTTGTTGCAGTTTGCAGCTATGGGAAGTTACCAGGACCCATTGTATGGCGACATTGTGGCAAGGACACTCATAAAGCCAGATATTAGAGAAATACCAGCTATAACAACAATATCTGAAGCTGCTTTACTGCAACTCCAGTTAACTTTTGATGACAATAATGTTTGGGGAGATACCACCTCAACCACCGAATTCAATGTGTATAATGTCTCTGAAATCTGGAGAGGTGGAGCTTTACTTGCTGATGATGCCATAGCTTATAATTCTACTGACCTTGTTGCTACTTTTACCAGAGAGAACCAGGATACTGTTACTTTTGACCTGCCTGCTGAATTTCTTGATGAATACAGAGCTCTGTACAATTCGGAAGAAACGCTAAAGGATTCTTTATTCTCTTTTGGCTTCAATGGATTACTAATTGAACCAGTGAATGCTACTAGTAAACTGGCATTTTTAGATGCAACTAACTCTAATTTATTAGTCACAAATCCATCTGATACAGGGGCTGTTGCTATCAATCTCCGTGATTATGGTTATACACTTGAAAGAAGTAATGATAACATACCAGCAGATAGACTATTGATACACAGTACAAATGAGTCGATGCTGCAGAATAACTTTTTCAGTCAGCTAGAGCCATATAACAGCTCTAATATTATAAAAGTTGAGTTGGTACTATTTCAGGATACAACTACCATGGATGCAACTATTCCATTTGGTCATGTGAGAACTCAGCCACTTCTTCTTAACTCACATCAGGGATTGGATCTAGATCCAAACTATGATTTTACTTTTGCAATCAGTGACTCTCTTGGCTTTGTTGACACTGAAAACAGCACTTATCGATTTAACCTGACAGCTTATGCAAACCGTTATTTGTTTGGTGATGGTAATCAGGAAGATTTTTTCTTCTCCATTTTAGAACAGAGAGGAATCATAAGTAGTACTCTTCTTCACAATGCGAACAGTGATGCTAGCAGAAGGCCAATTATGATCATAACAACTATAGAGCTCTGATATGAGAAGAAATACAAGTTATATCATACTTATTTGCGCTATTATAATTGGCTTCAGCACCGATATGAAGGCTCAAGTCTCGCAACCGGGAAAAGTTAAAAGCGGATCTATTTATTCCTTTTTTGCATCCGGACAACCAGTAGACATCGGTCTTATCGAAGAAGAGTCGATGGGAATATTTGGATATTCATATAAAGGCCTGAGTTCTACTGGTTTTGCAAACCCGGCATTCTTTGCTCAATCTTTTTATACATCAGCATCGTTCTCAATTTCAGCAGAGTCATATAATGCTGAAGACAATAATACTACTTCTACAAATACCCTGGTAAACCCGAATTCGATTCTATTTGCCTATCCACTGATTGGTGGTAAGCTGGGAGTTGGGGTTGGTCTATATCCCGTTACAAGGGGCCGCTTCAGAATTTTTCAGGACGGAACTGTTCAAAATGGTCCTGATCAAGTGATTAATTACAATGTGAATGATCAGGGTTCAGGTGGTATAAATAAGTTCGAGTTTGGTATCGCATACAGACCACTTGAAAACTTATATATAGGCTGGTCTCCCTCATTCATATTCGTTTCTGAGACTAAGGAAAGTCTGTTTATTTCCGATGATTCATCCATTGGTCAGCAATTCACGACATTCAGAACAAGAGGTCAGGCTTTTGGAAATCGCTTTGGAGCTGCCTACAATCTGTCCAGACTATTTAGAGAAGGTGATGCATTAACACTTGGGGCAACACTAACATTGCCGGTATCAATTTCTTCAAACCGAACAAAATCATTCGATAAATTTTTGGGCAATGGTTTCCAGACCGTTGAAATTGGACAAGGAAATGGTTTAGGCAACGGGGATATTGGGTTACCATTAGAAGTTGGAGCTGGTATTACTTACTTCCCTAGTAATTTGACTAATTTCTCATTGGAGACACAGTTTCAGCAGTGGGGCTCGGTTGATTACGATTTTAATTTAGATGAGGAAAATATTCTAAAAGATAGGATGAGAATTGGGTTTGGGGGTCAATATCACCCATATACTAAAGGTTCTTCAAAATTTTTATCTAAGCTTAAATACAGTCTTGGTGTTAATTATGACACAGGACATCTTGAATTTGATGGACAAAATATAGAAACACTCCTATTTTCAGCAGGTATTGGTATATTATCCACCCGGTCTAGATCGACCATGGACTTTAGCTTCCATTATGGAATACGAGGTACTCGCAATAATAACCTGGTGAGAGAAGAGATTATCGGATTTAAATTATCCGTGAATTTGACCGAACTCATGTTCTTCAGACCAAAACTTCAATAACTTTAACGTAATAAATTCTTTACCTGAGTAGTTTATATACTTAGGATATTAAATAACTAACAGCTTTATGAAAAAACTAACTATCCTTCTAGGGCTTCTTATTCTTGGTTCAGATATATCATATGCTGATCAGAACAATTGTGAAACACCAGATGGTCTTCAGCCACTAGCTGTTTATTCTCTGTTTTACTCTAACTATCGCAATTCTGACTACGAATTTGCACTCAAATACGGTCGCTGGATGGTAAATTGTGAGATTAGAACAATTGAAGGCAACCAAAGATACTCGCTGGTAACTCACTACGAAAGAATGATCAAATCGTATGGTGAGATTGCAAAATCAAAAGATGATCCTGCGGTAAAAGCGGCACTTATTGATACAGCTTTGACATTATTTGATCAAGGTGCTGAAATCTTCTCTGCAGAAGACGTTGATTTCTATGAATGGAGACTTGATAAAGGTCGATTCATCCAAACAAATGCCAGTTTTATTGAAGATGGTACTGATAAAGCTTTTGGGTTATATAGAGAATTATTTAACGAAGACCCACAGAAAACCACTGAGCTTGGCGATGGGTACTATTTCCAGTTGATTCTACAGGATATGGTATCAAAAGGTGAAAAACAGGACGCACTTAAAGCAATTGATACAGCATCCTCTTTCATGAATGAAACAACGACTGCATTTGCTGAAAAAATTAAGTTTGATCTTTTTGACTCACCTGAAGAATTGATTGCATATTGGGAAGATGAGCTTGCAAAAGACCCTAACAACATAGATGTGTTGAAGGAACTAAGTAAGCTTTACGAGGATCAGGATATGAGAGAGAAAGCGATTGAAATTACAAAGAAGTTGTATGAACTCGATCCTTCTTTCGAAAACGCTAGATCACTCGGTAACATCGAAAAGGGTAATGCAAGTTATGCTGAAGCAGCAAGATTCTATAGTGAAGCCTATGAGAAAGCAACTGCTGAATCAGACAAAGAGGCAATGGCACTTGAAGTTTCTGCGGTTAACCTTTCCCGTGAAAACCTTCGTGAGTCAAGAACATGGGCCAGAAGAGCATTACAACACAATTCAGGATCTGGTAAGGCTTACATTCAGGTAGCAAGTATTTATGCACAAAGCGTTACCCAATGTACTTCTGAAAGAAAACTGGAAAGAAATGACAGAGCGGTATACTGGTTAGTTCTGGATTATCTTGATAAAGCAAAAAATGCAGATAGCTCTGTATCAAATCAGGTAAGCAGATTATACCAGTCTTATAAGCCAGTAACTCCAACGAACGAAGATATATTCTTTGTTGAAGAGTGGAGTGTAGGGGTTAAAGTGAATATTGATGCATCAATAGATTCATGCTATGATTGGATTGGAGAAACAACTACAGTTCGTTCCTTCAACTAATTTTGTATCAGTAAAAACATTTGTATCTTCTCCTATCTATTCGATTAAGGTGTGAGCTTTATTAGAGTTCACACCTCTTTCAACTCGCTTCGAAACACGCTCTCCTCACTTTTTATCACGTTACTTTACTAATTCTTAACAGTACAGAGCAGGTGTGAAGCTAATATTTTCAATTAATGGCACGAAATAACAATCGCAGAAATCGGAATAATAATAACCGACGCCGCAACAAAGGGAAAAAAGGGAATAAGAACCAACCAAAGGGTTTTGTCCCAAAGTTTAATAAGAACCAGTCAATTGGTGTAGCAGGTAGGTTCGGGGGAATTCTGGAAGCCAGCCCAAATGGGTATGGCTATATCCGCAGACTCGATTACGAATTTACAATGAGTCAAAAGGATCCATTCCTGACACCAAATGAGATGAAGCACTATGATCTTCGAGCAGGACTAATAATTGAAGGTGAATTTGAAGAAGATCAGCACGGCAACAAACATGTGCATAGTATTGACGCTATAAACGGTCAAAATGTGGAGGTCTGGGAAAAAACAACACGTTTTGAACTTCAAACTCCAATTATGCCGGTAGATCAGATCACACTTGGTCACAATCCAGATGACATTGAGATGAGAGTTATGGATCTGGTATCGCCAATTGGTAAAGGACAAAGAGCACTGATTGTTGCGCCACCCAGAACTGGTAAAACAGTATTGTTGAAGAAAATCGCAAAATCCATTACAGAGCACTATCCGGATATTAGTACCAGTATTCTGTTAGTCGATGAGCGCCCGGAAGAAGTAACTGATTTTATGCGCTCAACTACGGCTGAGGTCTTTGCATCATCAAATGATAAAAAGACTAAGAGCCATATCAGAATTGCTGAACTTGCCCTAGGATACGCTAAGAGAAAAGCGGAAATGGGCCAGGATGCTGTTTTACTTATAGATTCTATTACAAGAATGGGTAGAGCTTATAATGCAGTTCAAACTGGTAGTGGACGTACACTTTCAGGCGGTTTAGATATCAGAGCCTTGGAAATCCCAAAGAGAATTTTTGGATCTGCAAGAAAGATTGAAGGTGGTGGCTCACTGACTATTATCGCGACTTGTCTCGTTGAAACAAATTCAAGAATGGATGATCTCATCTTCGAAGAGTTCAAAGGAACGGGTAACATGGAGCTGGTATTAGATAGGGAGCTGGCAAATGATCGAATTTTCCCAGCCATCAATATTGCAGCCTCAGGAACTAGAAATGAAGATAAATTTATACAAGGTTCACTAGAAGAAAGAAACCTTGTTAGAAGATATCTATTGAAAAAAGCACCGAAGGAGTCGATGCTTGGCTTGCTAAAAGTATTGAGCAACACTGAATCGAATCAAGAGTTGCTCAATCAAATTGCTGCTTCAGTATAAACTGACTAGTAGACAGGTAATGATGGGTCAATTTCTTTGGCCCATGCATTTACACCACCTCTAAGATTAGCGACATTCTCGAAACCATTTCTTTCAAGAAGTTTAACTGCTTGAGCGCTTCTTCCACCGCTTCTGCACATAACAACTACTTCTTTATCTCTCTGATCTTCTATCTCATCTATTTTGAGCGGTAATACTCCCAGTGGGATAAGATGTCCGTCTATGTTTGAGATTTGATACTCATGTGGTTCGCGCACATCCAGTAGAAAAAAGTCATTACCATTTTCTTTTTTCGCTTTCAATTCCTGAACTGTTACTTCTTTCATTCTTTAATCGTTTTGATATCGGTCTAATTTAAATTGTTTGCCCAAATAGAGCTTTCTGGCCTCTTCATCCTCTGCCAATACAGAGGCAGATCCTTCTCTCAATATTTTACCTTCGAACATGAGATAAGCTCGGTCAGTAATTGCCAGAGTCTCATGAACATTATGATCGGTTATTAAGATTCCAATGTTTCGAAATTTTAATTTTGAAACAATTTCCTGAATATCTTCAACTGCTATAGGGTCAACACCGGCAAATGGTTCATCAAGGAGAATAAACTTAGGATCTGTTATTAATGCCCGAGCAATTTCAGTTCTTCTTCTTTCCCCACCCGAAAGGCTATAACCTTTACTATTTACAACAGTTTCGAGCCGGAATTCTTCAATCAGTTTATCGGCTCTTTCTTTGATTTCCTTCTTAGGCATTGAGAAGAATTGAAGAACGGACTCAAGATTTTGTCTGACGGTCAAATTTCTAAAGACAGAAGCCTCCTGGGCTAAATAGCCAACACCCATCCGGGCTCTTTTATACATGGGGACATCAGTCAGTTTAACATCACCAAGGTAAATGTCTCCCATGTTTGGCGATACTAAGCCAACAAACATATAAAATGTTGTTGTTTTACCGGCCCCGTTGGGACCGAGCAACCCAACAATCTCTCCTTGTTTAACATCTATAGATACCTCATCAACCACCACACGTTTTTTATAACGCTTGACGAGTTTATCGCTATGCAGTGTAAGTTGATATTCGAACATGTGTTCGGATTGGTTATCAGGCTATGGAAAGAGAATTCAGAATGCTCTCGAATATAGGCAAGCCATCTTCAGAACCAAGAATCTTTTCCATTGCACGTTCCGGATGAGGCATCATGCCCAGCACATTTTTATTTTTATTCGTAATCCCGGCTATATGATCTGTACTGCCATTGAAATTGGCATCATCAGTAAGCTCACCATTGGCATTACAGTATCTGAAAATAATTTGGTCATTATCCTTTAGAGACTTTAATCCATCAGAATCTATCTTATAATTACCTTCTCCATGTGATACAGGAATATCAAGAACTTGTCCCTTCTGAAGCTCAGAGGTAAAGATGGTATCAGTATTTTCAGCACGCATGTAAATGTTTTTACACACGAATTTTAGATCATGATTATGGAGCATAGCTCCAGGGATAAGGTGAGACTCAAGCAGGATTTGAAAACCATTACAGATACCCATAACCGGTCTGCCGGCTTCAGCATATTTCACTACAGATTGCATAATAGGCGAAAATCTGGCAATGGCTCCTGATCTAAGGTAATCACCATAAGAAAAACCACCTGGAACAATGAGGAAATCTATATCAGATAAGTCTGTGTCTTTGTGCCATAGGAATTTAACATCAGCATTCATGACGTGTTTCATTGCATGATACGCGTCGTGATCACAGTTTGAACCAGGGAATACGATAACGCCAAATCGAGCCATAATTTTTAGCCTTTTATTTCAGTGATTAATTGTATTTCTAAAAGTACACTATTTATTCGCAGGCATTCTTCAAAGCTACCTTCGAATACAATTGCTTTTCCTTCATTGTGTACAGTGATGGCGATTGATTCAGCTTCAGAAATGCTGCATTTAATGGCCTTTATAAGTTGATTGATGACCTCATCGAAGGTATGAATGTCGTCATTATATAGTATGAGTCTCCAGGGGGTATCTATAGCCTCTTCAACCAGAACTTCTGCTTCCTGTTCTGTCTTTGGATTTGTAGAAGATAGTATAGTGCGATAATCAGCTACCGCTGTTGACATCATTTTTGAATATGGATTTCAAAATCTTCCATTACTTCATTTGCTAGCAACTGAGAGCAAGCTTTGGTTGCAATTTCTTTGGCCTGTTCTTCAGAAGGTGCGTCGATATCCAACTCAATTAGTTTTCCAATTCTAACATTTGAAACTTCGCCTATACCCAGATTTTGAAGGGCATGGTGCGCAGCTTTTCCTTTTGGGTCCAAGATGGATTCACGCAGTGTTACGTCTACTTTTGCTTTGTACATAGGGGGAAGATTTAATTAAGTCCCAAATTTAACCTTTATTGGACTTTGCTGCTACCTTCTCTAGGATTATTTCTGCAGCTTTATTTGAATTTTCTAAATCAAGATCTATCCAGTCTATAAAATCCCACCTTTTGAACCAGGTCATTTGCCTTTTTGCGTAGCGACGGGTATTGGTTTTGATCTTTTCAGTCATTTCTTCAATGGAAGAAATATTACCCTCAAAAAATGAGATAACTTCTCTATAACCGACGGTTTTCAGTGATTGTAAATCAGAGCTATAACCCAAATCAAGAATAGATTTAACTTCCTGAATAAGCCCTGCTTCGAGCATGCTCTCAACTCTTTTATTTATCCGTTCGATAAGATGTTTTCTCTCTCTTTTGAGCCCAAAAACAAGCATACTTTCAGGAAGCTCAATTTCACTGTGAGAATGAAAACTGGAAAATGGCCTACCGGTCTGCATCCAAACATCCATAGCGCGAATGATACGATTTCTGTTCATGCCATCCATCCTTAGAGTGTAATCCGGATCCACTCTTTTGAGGTGTTTATAAACAGCCTCTAAACCTTCTGCCTCTATTCTTTTCTGAAGTTGTCTAATATTGTCTGCGTCAGATTCGGGCAGATTATCAATAGGTGTAATGACGCTTTGTTGATAAAGGGTACTTCCGCCCACATAAAGTTTATGATCACATCTGCTAAGTTCCTCATCCCATGTTTTAATACGGTTCTGAAACTGAGCTATATTGTCATTTTCATCCGGGTAAAAGTTAGAAATGTTGAAATGTTTTACTCTTTCTAGTTCTTCAACCGAGGGTTTAGCTGTTCCAATATCGAGGTATTTATAGCATTGTCTGG
>CBFHVG010000093.1:0-10292 GCA_965659005.1 uncultured Balneolaceae bacterium | reverse complement strand
TGTAAATCCATTTTATTTACATTAAAATTCGTGTTAACATTGTGGCTAACAAAGCAGGCATACTCTAGTTCAAATAAATCATGAGTCAGAATCAAAAAACGGTTATGATTGTCGAGGATGATTTGATCCTCAATCTTCTATATGAGTCTTACCTTGAAAAACTTGGATACTTCGCTGAGGGTGAGCTGGTATATGGAAAAACAGCCATTGAAGTAGCAAAAAGAATCAGCCCAGATCTAATTCTCATGGATATCACTTTGGAAGGTGATATGGACGGTATTGATGCAATGAATGAGATTAGAAAGTTTTCAGATGTCCCGGTGATTTACATAACAGGGAACTCTGACCCCTACCACGTAGATCGTGCAAAAGAAACAAACTATCTTGAATATTTGGTCAAGCCTATCGAGTTTAATGACCTGAAAGAAGCCATTGAGAAAAATATAGAACGTATTTCCTAGTTCTATTATTAATTTCTCAATCATTATCTCTAAAACATCGAGAATACATTTTATGAAATCCATCAAGACCCTGTTAGGTATTGCAGGTCTATCACTTTTAGCTTGTTCAACAACGCAGGAAGTGACACAACCTGTTAGCAGCAATTTAAATCCGGAAACTGAAATTGAACGTCCTATCCCATATCCGGTAACACTTCCATACATTCAGCAGCTGGCTATTGAAAATGGTACCAGAACCGAAGAAGGTAGCCCAGGTGAAAAGTACTGGACCCAGTGGAGTGAATATGATTTTGATTTAACTCTAAACACGAATGATAAAAGACTGGATGGAGAATCATCCATTAAGTACTACAATAATTCTCCTGACACCTTAAATGTTGTCGTTTTTGAATTAGCTCAAAACGTTCATAAAGAAGGTGTTGTCAGAAATGAAGCTGTAGAAATTACTGGTGGTATTAATCTAACGAAGGTTTCTGTGGAAGGTATTTCACTGAATGAGGTGAATACAAACCAACCCGGATATTATGTTCAGGGAACAAACTTAGTTGTCCTCCTTCCAGCCCTTCTATTCCCGGATGATTCAATGACTTTCGAAATTGACTGGAATTTCAAGATTCCTCAAAGAGGTGCTGGAGAACGCATGGGCTATAGTCGTGATAACTTATTTTATCTTGCTTATTACTACCCTCATGTAGCTGTTTATGACGATCTTGAAGGCTGGTTCGCTGATCCATTTACATCTAATGCCGAGTTTTACCATGGTTTTGGAGATTATAAAATCAATATCACTGCCCCGGAACAATGGATTGTCATGTCATCCGGAGAGTTTCTGAATCCTGATGAAGTATTGGATGCAACTGTACTTGAGCGATACAATAAAGCCGGAACCACAACTGAGATAGTTAATATTGTTACCGCTGATGAACTTGGTTCTGCAACTAAATCAGGTATTGATGGAATGCTTACATGGAGTTTTGAAGCCAAGAATGTCCGTGATGTTGCATTTAGTGCAACTAAAGAATCCTTTTGGGATGGAACCATAACCCCCGTTGGTGATAGAGATGGAGACGGCGAAGGTGATTATTCGCGAATAAACTCATTTTGGAGAGCTGAAGCACCATACTGGAAAGATGAAGCTGAATTTGCAGCTCACTCAATCAAGTTTCTTTCTGAATACACTCAAACTCCATATCCCTGGCCTCACATGACATCTGTTGAGGGTGCCGAAATCATTGGGGGTGGCATGGAATTTCCGATGATGACTATCATGGGTGACTACAATAATCGCGGGAGTCGTGCTTTATATGATGTAACTGCTCATGAGTTGGCTCATATGTGGATGCCCATGATTGTATCAACCAATGAACGTCGGTTTGCCTGGATGGATGAAGGTTCCACTACCTACCATGAAGCAAATGCGCGATGGGATATTTACCCTGAAAGCAAAAACAGAATTTCTGAATTCAATGGTTATTTATGGATAGCCGGTTCCGATTATGAAGGCGAAATCATGAGACGATCTGATTTTCACTATAATGGTTCAGCCTACGGTGTTGCCTCTTATTCCAAACCTGGAAGTGGATTAATCGCTTTACAGGGAATACTCGGTGAAGAACTCTTTTATGAAGCATGGATCACTTACATCAAAAACTGGGCTTACAAACACCCTACCCCTTACGACCTTTTCAATACTTTTAATACAGTGTCGGGTCAAAATCTGGATTATTTCTGGAGAGGATACTATTTCGAAACCTGGGTATTGGATCAGGCAATTGAAGGCGTTGCACAAAACGAGAATGAAGCCACAATTACTATTTCAGATAATGGCGACTTAATTCTTCCGGTACTTCTAACTGTAACCTATGATGATGGTTCAGAAACAACTCATCGCATAGAAGCTGATGCCTGGTTATCAGGTTCAAGAACAGCTTCTATTGATATCATTACAAAAAAAGGTATCTCTGAAGTTGTGATCGATAAGGATAATTACTTCCCTGATCGCGATAGAAGAAACAACATCTGGCGTAATTAAAACGCACTTTTTTAAGAATAAAGCCCTCTATAGTCTTATATGGAGGGCTTTTTTTATTAGTTGTTAAAAGTTTTTATTTAGGACACAACCTTCCTGAATATCAATTAACATTGGGCATAAGAAAGAACTTATGAATAAGAACAGAATTGCACGGTGGATTCTTTTGGCTACAGGCCTTGTCGCAATCATTGCCCTAACAGGAATGAATGTGTACTCCTTGTATACCCTGCGGAACACCATGGTTGATACTGATAAGGAGCGAAAAAATACTCAACTTGAAGAAGTAAGCAGGAAGATTCGCCTTTCCATGTATGAACCCATACGTGGACTGGCAAGAATCAATATATCTGAGGTTGAATCACAGTTCGAAAGAACAGATCAGTTACCAGACATTTTTAATAATGTAATTCAGAAAGCATCTGAAGTTGGCTTCTACTCCGAAATTTATTTCACCCCAGACGATACTTCACCTTGTGATGGTAGCACCATATATAAGTACAATCGATCAACTAATACATTTGAAACTGTTCAGGAATACAGCAACCTGGTTTGTGATGGGGTTGGCTTAACTCGTACTCAGACTCGAATTGCATTAGATGATATCGAATACAGATGGAACAATAATGTTCAGTTTGATACTCATAGAAGTATGAATATTGCACTTATTGATATCAATTTTGATAGAGCAATAATTGGTGTACTGACTTTTGTTATCGATCAGGATTATATAGTTAATGAATATATACAGCCCTTATTGGTTGATACATTTGGTGATGAATCAGATTCCGGGGTTGCAGTATGGTTACATAACTGGGTTCAGGGTGAAGTACTAGCGACCAATGCTCCGGATATTGAATACTCGAGTGAGATATATGACTACATTAAAGTTTTTCCAGGCTTCTTTAATAACTGGAATTTGAAAATTCAGTATCAGACAGCTGAAGCAGGAAATATTTACAATGAATCACTCACCAAAAACCTGTTTGTACTGGCGGCTGCAGTTAGTCTGCTCATAGGTGCCATGTTCTTTATGTTCAATACAGCTCAAAAAGAACGTAGACTAGCCATGAGACAAGCTGGCTTTCTTGCCAATGTAACTCATGAACTAAAAACTCCTTTGGCTGTAATGCAGGCTGCTGGAGAAAATATAGCTGATGGACGGGTCAAAGATGAAAAACGGCTAATAAAATATGGCGATCACATCTTTAATGAGGCTATTCGCCTTCGCAAAATGATCGAAAGCCTTCTTGATGTTGCTAAAGCTGATGCAGGTGAGTCTTTTGTTCAGAGAGTTCCCTCAAATCTGGAAGACTTAGCCCTGGAATTTGTAAGTAATAATGAGTCCTATCTTGAACAAAAGGGGTTCACAGTTAAAACTGACATCGAAACAGATCTTCCAAAAATACTGGTTGACCCACACAGCGTTGAAACAGTAATGAGCAACCTGACAGAGAATGCTATTAAGTATAGTCCTCAAACAAAGGAAATCTGCTATTCTGTGAAATCTGATGGAGACCATGTTCTTCTCATGGTTAGTGATAAGGGAATAGGGATACCAAAGAGATCATTAAAGCACATCTTTGATAAGTTTTATAGAGTAGAAGATTCACTCACTGCAAATACAAAAGGCCACGGACTGGGTCTCTCCATAGTAAAGAATTATCTTGATTTAAATGATGCAGATATTGTCGTTGAAAGCTCAGTTGGAGAAGGAAGTACATTTATAATCAGTTTTCCGATTTTAACAGAATCACAAATAAAAGCCGCAACAGAAGCAGACGCTGCTCGTAGCGCACAACTTGAATCTAAAAATGTAGGATATGTCGGCTAAACAAATGAAAATTTTAGTAGTAGAGGATGAACCAAGTTTAGTGTTTACCCTGAGGGATACACTCGAGAATGAAGGCTATGAAGTCATCGTCTGTGAAAACGGTAATGATGCCGTTGATATGGTAACTGAACATGAACCGGATTTAATGTTACTGGATGTCATGCTTCCCGGTAAAAGTGGTTACGATATTTGCAAGGAAGTTCGTGAAGCAAAGCACACTTTCCCTGTTATTATGTTAACAGCCCGAGATCAGGAAATTGATAAGGTCGCCGGATTAAATATTGGTGCCGATGATTATCTGACAAAGCCATTCGGCGTTAAAGAATTACTTGCCAGAATCAAAGCCAGACTGCGACGATCTGGAGTTTATGGTAATACCAATGCCATTGACTATGTTAAACTGGGTGACATCAAAATAGATCTAAATGAATCCATTGTTGAACGACCTGATGGAGATGACATTGAGCTTACTGCCAGAGAAGTAGAACTCATTCGTTTTCTTGTATCTAATGCCAATGAGGCTGTATCCAGAGATGATCTACTAGAAAAAGTATGGCGCTATGAGTACAGCACAAATACAAGAACAGTGGATGTGCATATATCTAAGCTAAGGGCAAAAATTGAACTACACCCTGATGAACCCCGCTATCTGATTACACTTCACGGGGTTGGTTATATGCTTAAGCTAAACTAAACTCTCTGTTCTTCCCGACGAATTCCACAAAATTAACAATCATTGATTTAAGCAATTCTTGCTTAAAGTGATCAGTAAGTCCTGCTTCAGAATCAAATTCTTTGCTGAATCTTGGTATAAACAATCGTTCAGGAAAAGATACCGCGTTTCTGTAGGCCGTTACCATTTGGAACTGCTCAACTGGTCTCATGGCGCCAAAAGCACCTGCAGCAATACCGATGTAAGCAATAGGCATATTTACGAATGATTCTGGGAAAGGCAGGTAGTCGATTAGCATCTTCAGAATACCGGGGAAACTTCCATTGTATTCCGGGATCACAAATAATAAACCATCTGCATCTACTATCGGTTGTCTAAATTCTATTACAGACTGTGGTTCAGACCCATAGATTCCACCTTGCACATCAGCCAATGGAAAATCTTCTAGAGAAATCACGTCTACATTCTGATTCGTGAATTCCATGAATTTTGCCTGAATGAAATTGGAGAATTTCAGGGAATTTGAGTTGGGGCGGTCGGTGCCGCTTATAATTTTAATGTCCATGTTTTTCATTTTTTTAGGTAAATCAACTTCGACATTAAATCATTCCCGACATTTACCTTAATTATGTAAGCGCTTTTCTAGCTTCTCTTAATAAAAAGATGATTATTTTTTAAATATTTCTTATTTATTTTTGTTTTATAAATAAATTGGATTACTTTTTTATGCGTTATGACTTAGTTAACCTAATCAATTAATGCCATGCGCATAATTAAGAGATCACTCACTCTGCTTTTCTTTTTACTCATTCCTTCTCTTTTGCATGGTGCTGAAAATGTAGCATTTGAGATATCTGAAATAATAACTTCTCAGAGTATCCAAAAGTCGGAGGGCATTCGGTTGGTCAGGAATCGCTCTTCGGCTTTTTTATATCCTGCAATCTTTCGTTAAGCAGACGCTCTCTTCCCTCTTCACCGGCTTCATAAAATCTTTCATCAGCAAATTTATTTGGAAGATACTGCTGAGCAATCCAGTTCTTGTTATAACTATGTGGATATTTATAATCCTGGGAAGCATTCTCTGTACTTAGATAGGATGATGCTAATTTGTTAGCCGTTTTGTCTTTTAAATAAGGTGGAACCTCTGCTACTCCATGCTCTTTGATATTCCTTTGAGCTGCAAACACTCCTAATGTTGAATTACTTTTAGGGCAAAGCGATAGATAAAGACATGCATGTGAAAGAAAGAACATACCCTCTGGCATTCCACATTTAAGAAAGGCTTCATGACAGGAATTTACTATAGTTATCGCATTGGGTTCAGCTATTCCAATATCCTCGGATGCAAGAATGAATAACCTTCTGAAAATGAAATTAGGATCTTCACCTCCTTCAAGCATAGCATTCATCCAGTAGTAAGCGGCATCAGGATCAGAGCCTCTCACTGATTTGATAAAAGCCGAGACATAGTGATAGTGTTCATCACCGGTACGATCATAGCGCGCATTTCTTCGCTGAATACTTTCTTTTGCAATATCCAGATCAATGCTGACGGTTCCATCTTCTGTTTTCTTACTTGAAAGAACAGCTACTTCAAGAGCATTCAATGCATTTCGGATATCACCACCAGCCATTTCTGCCAGATGCTGCTTCGCTTCATTACTCAGATCCACATTATATAAACCAAGCCCCCGTTCTTTATCCTTAATTGCTCTGTCAATCATATCCGTTACATCAATCATAGTGAGCGGATATAATTCAAACAGTTGGCATCTGGAAAGCAAGGGATTAACGAGAGAATAGAATGGATTTTCAGTGGTAGCACCTATTAAAGTAATGACTCCCGATTCAAGGTGTGGCAGAAGAGCATCCTGCTGAGCTTTATTCCATCTATGAATCTCATCCACAAATAAAACAGTCTTGATGTTATTCAATTTCTGTAGCTGCTCTGCTTTCTGAACAACCTTTCTAAGCTCCTGTATACCATCCAATACGGCATTGATAATCTTAAATTGAGCTTTTACTTCTCTTGAGATCACATGGGCCAAAGTCGTTTTTCCTGAACTCGGCGGACCATAAAAAATGACTGATCCAATAACCCCGCTCTCAATCATTCGTTTCAGCATCTTTCCCTCCCCAACAAGATGCTTTTGACCAACGAATTCATCCAGTGACATTGGTCTCATTCGGGTTGCCAAAGGCTGATTTCCATAAGTCACTTTCGACTCATTCATTTCTGATGGTGCATGATCTTCACCGGCGAATAAATCCATGGCGGGCAGGATTAATTAAAATATGTGCAATATATGTGCTTTGAAAATGACTAACAAGTCAGAGCAAACGCTTCTGTCGACCATATTTTGACAGATAACCATTCAGTTTTACCTTTTTACGTGTGCTGTCGCTGCTCATGAATCTAAGCTTCCCGAATACAGGTCGTTCTTGCCATGCACGATCGAATCTTCCAAAGCACCAGAAAATTCCTGAATATGAGTTTGGATCTCTTCCATCAATGGAATACTTGTTGTTCAATTCAATAAGATAATCCAGAGCCGTTCTGTGATCTTCTGTCCATTCAATTACTTTCTTTCCCCAAAGCATGCGAAGATAATTATGGATAATGCCGGTCTCTCTGAGTTGTGTCATAGCCGCATTCCATATTTCATCATGGGTCTTCGAAAATTCGAATTCTTCTAATGTATAAATATACTCCCGTTCATCAGCTTCATGATCTTTCATGGTTTTAATGGCCCAATTTGGCAGACTATCAAACTGATCATAATCAGGTCTGTGATGTGCAAAATGAAAACCTACTTCTCTCCAGGTGATCACTTCATCCAGAAAACCCTGAACGCTGTCATTACCGTTGAAGAAGTCCATGTTCTTGCCACCATTTGGTGTCAGGTCATCCAGACTCCAATTTGCTGGTTGTTTGTCGAATACGGATTTCACAATTTCATACTCTGATATCTTCCCATAGTGTAACCAGGCACTTAATTGACTGGTTTTCTCGAAGTCGGGATGATTCCGATCTTCACCATAATCATAAACAATAGACCGATTGAAATCGGCCAATTTGTTCAAAGCATACTTCCGTGTTCCCTTCCATTCAATGACCCCAACAGAGTGATCAATGGGCAGACCGGGAACGAACCCTTCGATATCTGAATACAGCTCATCTGCTCTTGGATAACGTGCTTCAAATTCAGCATCGAACTCGATTACTGATTTATTCTCCAGCTCATCCAGTGGATTTTCTTTTGGAGGATTCAAATAAGCCTCTTTGAAATGCTTCTGCATGGTTTTTCGGAAGAGGTAGGCTGAATAGGGATCCTTTTCCGTGATTCCCAGGGGAATAATGCCGTTTGAATCTATGGTGATATAAGGAACATCAATGCGATCAGCTACTCTCTCATTATGCTCTCTGTTTACAAATACCGGATACTCATCACTGATCACTACGGCTGATCTTTCAGCCAGAGAATAAAATAATCCTCTGGCCTGATTTTCTTCTCTCTCAACAAAGGAATAGAAATTTACACCGTACTGCTTTGCCGTTTCCAGATTCTCCTGCATGCCCTGCATCATGAACACATGAAATCGATCACAAGCCCAGGGATAATCCAGGTTCAAACCATTCAGAATGAGCAGTGGCTTTTCAAGTTTGTTAGCATAAGCTACTGCAAAATCTAATGCATAGTTATAATGGAAACGACTGTTCATCTGCATCCAGTAGAGTACATAGTCTCCATCCGGATTTACTTCATTGGAATTGCGGATAAACTTTCGGTGGCTGTTGATATTCAATGTCTGATTCAATTTGTATTAGTTGTACCTCTTCAAAGAATCAATGAAATTCATAGAAGATTCCCGAATTGCTCTTTTTTCTTCATCCGACTTCTTTTCGAACATGTTTACCATAAAATTAGCCCTTCCATTCTCAATGAAAGTCTCTCTCTGTTCGTCAACAAAATTCCAGTAGAGGTAGTTAAATGGACAAGCGCTCTCACCTGTTTTTTCTTTAATCTTATAGGAACACTTTGAACAATAGTTACTCATTTTATTTATGTAATTCCCTCCGGCTACGTAAGGCTTTGATGCCAGCACTCCACCGTCGGCAAAGGTGGACATACCCAGAACATTCGGAAGTACTACCCATTCATAGGCATCTATGTATGAATACCAGAACCATTCATTTAATTGTCTTGGATCTGTTTTTGTGAGATTTGAAAAGTTACTCAGCACCATCAATCTTGGGATGTGATGAGAATAAGCGTGATCCAATACCGGTTTCACACATTCGCTCATGCATTTCATCTCTGTCTCACCCGTCCAATAAAGATCAGGTAGATCATTTTTGAATTCGAAATAATTGGTATCCCTAACTCCTGGCATCATGGCCTCGTAATAGACTTTAACGAATTCTCTCCAGCCAATAATTTGCCTGATGAAGCCTTCAACAGAGTTAAGTCGTGCATCACCTCGGTCATATGCTTCCTGAGCTTCATCACATATTTCTTTAGGATCCAATAATCCGTTATTCATATACGCAGATAGGGTGGAATGAAATACAAAGGGTTCATCCAGAACCAGTGCATCCTCATATGGACCGAATTCATCCAGTCGCTCTTTAATGAATTCATCAAGTAAAGCCAGCGCCTGACTTCTGTTAACAGCATACCCAAAGTCCTCTATGTTCCCAATGTGATCCGGGAACTCCATTCGAACTTCTTCAATCACTTCTTTTGTAATCTCATCAGGCTGGAACTGCGTGATAACAGGAACAGGATGATTGCGGGGGAGTTTCTTTCGATTATCTTCGTCATAATTCCAATCCCCACCTTCAGGTTTATCACCATCCATGAGATATCCCGTTTTTCTTCTCATATCACGGTAGAAGAATTCCATTCGATATCCAGGAGCAATCTTTTCTACATATTTGGAAGCATCGGCCAGGAAGTAATTGTTCTCAATCTCATTTACCTCACACCCATCTTGAATATTCAAATTCCTCAAATCATGCCGTGTATCATATTCAGCGGCACACATGTACGTGAATAAAACGACTTCATGATCATCCAAGATATTTTGAATGGCATCTGCAATGGAAACTTCACTTTGGATATACATCACATTATGACCTTGTTCTTTGCATTCCATTGCAAAGTGTCTCTGTGATGACCATTCAAATACAATCTTTTTCTTATGAAAAGGTTTTGAAGTCGCTTTATGCTTTGATTCAACAAAGAGTAGATGAGCATCTTCCTGTATGTACTTTTCCCATTTATCAAGATT
>CBFHVG010000092.1:0-3780 GCA_965659005.1 uncultured Balneolaceae bacterium | reverse complement strand
ATATCAATTACGCTTTTTAGCGACCCTAGCAGTTTAAATTGAGTGTCTTAGAAATACAAATAATACACACAATCATTTATCACAAAAACATAACGTATTTAAACTATTAGGCGTTACGCATTATCTGCAATAATCCTATATTCAATTGATACACAACAGCATATAAAAATTATCATGTCAAGATTAATAAGTGCCTTACTATTAGGGGTCGTTGTATTCACGGCCTGCGAAAAAGAGACCTCAATAGCTCCTAAAGTTATTGATTGGAAGTTTGATCAAGTGCCTTCAGATTATGTATTTCAGGTAAAGGGTTTGAATGAGCCAGAAGCCGTAAAATACGATCCAACAAATGATGTTTACTACATATCTAACTTTAACGGAGGCGGAAGTGCAGCAGATAGTAATGGCTTTGTTTCACTGGTATCTGCAGAAGGTGAACTATTGGATAAACGGTATTTGGTAGGTTCAGACAGCCTACCATTACATGCTCCCCGTGGTTTAATGCTTACTGGAAATGCACTATGGGTAACTGACGTAAATGGCATACATGTATATGACACCAGTTCCCGCAAACAAATCTCATATTTTGATTTCAGAGGGTATAAACCCGGCTTCATCAATGATATAACAATGGATTCTGATGGAGTCGTTTATATAACAGATACAGGTGCAAGGCGAGTTTACAAAATTCAGGGAAGCAGGCACTCTGTTATGCTTGATTCACTGCCTATTCAGCCTAATGGCATTGCCTACGATGAGTTGAATAAAATGCTTGTATTAGCAACCTGGGGTGGTCCAAAAGAATATTATGCATATGATATGGTTTTAGATACACTTGTTCAGTTTGGTGAAGCTGAGGGTGGCGGGTTTTTCGATGGAGTTGAATTTGTCGAAGGTGCAATGCTTACCGCCAGTCAGGCTGATTCTTCAATTCGAATCATGGAGAATGGTTTCGAACAAGCTTTGATTAAAGTAGGTGGGCGACCAGCTGATATAGCTATTGATAAAAAGAGAATGAGGGTAGCTGTTCCATATATCGCTCTCGATCGGGTGGATTTCTTCGATCTGACTATAAAAGATGATAATTAGGGCAGCAGAATATCAGGATCTGCCTGAGATCAATGAAATTGGGAATCAGGCTATTAAAGATGAGTTTAAAACTGCACGCTTAAGTGAAATTAGCGAATCTGAGAGAGAAGAATGGTTTAGTAGCTGCGACAGGAACAAATACTCGATTTTTGTGGCTGAGGATGAGGGTAAAATTAAAGGCTGGGTATGTTTAAATCCATATAGAAATGGTAGAGAAAGCCTTGAAGAATCAGCCGTTATTAGCTATTTCATTCATTATGATCATCATGGGAAAGGAATAGGAACTCAATTAATAGATCATCTTCTTTCACACCTTCATGAAAGTATCAGAGTAATCTTTGCAATAATCATAGAGGGAAATGAAAGTAGTATTCGACTATTAAAAAAATTCCATTTCGAAGAATGGGCACGTCTTCCCCAAGTTTATAGGTTAGGCAGCATCATTAAAGATCAGGTCTATCTGGGTAAAATAATGAGATGAGGAACCCCTAAAGCTGTTCTTTTTCAGATAAACCCAAACACAACAAAAACTTACAAGAAAGATATTATATTGGGACGGGGATGGGTTAGCCCTAAACAAGATAATTCCGAATACTTATCATGAATATTAGTTGGCCAAAAAGGCTTGGAATCCTGTTTATTATCATGTGATTTCTGAATACTGGGAGCAATTTATTGATTGCTCAGACTTCAGGGGCAGATACAGGTGTACTTGATTTACGAAATGCTGATTTCTTTGCTGATGAGTCTATAGAGTTAATTGGCGACTGGGAATTCTATTGGAATGAACTCCTTAATCCAGGCGAATTCGGGAGAGTAGAACGTAGATATGAGGAATTTCCTCAACTCTGGAATGATATGGATGAGATCGATAACATGGGTTATGCCAGTTACAGGCTTATTGTTCTTCTACCCGATTCAATCCCTCCTCTTGCTCTATCTGTACCAGATATGTATTCATCCTACCGTCTTTTCGCAAACGGTGAAATCATAAGTGAAAACGGTAAAGTTGATTCAACAAAAGCTGAATACATCCCAAAATGGAAGGCTAAATCTTCTAAATCAACCATGCTTAAGAAGTATGATTATGAAAAGCATAAACTCCTTAGGCATTTGGAGAATTGGTCTGAAAAAGATATCTCTCGAATACTACTACCTCACCCAGTATTGGGTAAATTAAGTGTCAGAGAAATGGTGTTTTTCACCATTCATCATAACGTCCACCATTTCAAACAACTAGAAGAAATCGAGTCATATGAAAAATCGAATTGAACTGTCTATACAAATAAACACAAATCCTGAAAATGTGTGGAGTATACTTACCAAGCCTGAACTGGTTAAGCAGTATATGTTTGGTTCTACTGTTCACTCAGATTGGGAAGAAGGATCCTCGATTGTGTACACTCTTCCAATTGATGGTAAAGATATTGTTGTTGTAAATGGAATGATTGAGGAAGTGGAGGCACCAAAGAAATTACACCATACCCTATTTCCAACCGGTTCTGATATAGATGACATTCGTGAGAACTATCTTGAAATCATTTATACCATTGAAAAACATGATGGCAGCTGCACATTATCTATTGATCAATTTGGTTTTGAGACTGTTGCAAATGGTAAGGGACGTTATGAAGAATCAATATCTGGATGGGATCAATTACTCGAAAAAATGAAAGAAGTGGCTGAGTCCATTTAGCTTAGTTTTTTTAACACATCTTTATAAAGACGATACCGTCTAAGAGCTTCCTCATGATCAATCAGATTAAATCTGATCTCACCTCCTGGCTGAATCTGAGCAAGTCGAAATAAATCCGATTTAATCACGGTTCCTAGCCTTGGATAACCCCCAATTGTCTGGCCATCTTTCATAAGAACTATTGGTTGCCCGCCATTTGTGAGCTGAATACTTCCGGGAATCACAGCTGAGGATGCTAATGAATTCCTTTCCAACAAAATTGCCTTATCAGATTGTAGTCTGATACCCATGCGGTCACTATTTGATTCGATAGCATATGAGGCACTTAAAAACTGTTTTTTTGCACCATCAGGGATTATGTCCCACTCTGGGCCTTTCATAAAAGATATTTCTGCACTTTTACTGTAGTATCGGACAAGTTCTTTTGGCAGATGCCTTTGAGCTTCAGGAATTCTTGAGCTAATCTGGATTATATCACCCTTTTTTAGTGCGCGACCCTCAAAGCCCCCAAAATTTCCAGGCACATAAGTTGAATGGCTGCCCATTACTTCCTGGATTTGCCATTTTCCAGAAACTGCCAGATAACATCTGAGTCCTCTTTTAGCAGTGCCAAAACTCAGTTCGGAGCCACTTTTTACTACAAAGCCTTCATTCATTTTAATCGGCTTATTGTCTATCTGAGGATTAATGTCTGCACCACTCAGCGCTACCCGACAATCACTAAGGAATCGAAGTCTTCCTCCTGTTAATGTAAATTCAATCAAGGGTGAATCACCTGAATTTCCCACTAGAAAATTGGCAATTCCGGCAGCCCATTCATCCATTACTCCACTCTCGGGTATTCCATATTTTCTTAAATGAGATCTGCCCTTATCCTGAATAGTCGAAAACATACCGGGTCGCAAAATTTCAATACTCATTTTTGCCCCCTTTTAAATCATTATACTGATCTGTAGATATGGGTATAAATTTCACCTTATCTCCTGATTTCATAA
>CBFHVG010000091.1:0-6139 GCA_965659005.1 uncultured Balneolaceae bacterium | reverse complement strand
AACTGTTAGCTCAAGACAAACAAGATGAAATTATTGGAATCTGGGATGCCGGTGAAAGAAAAGTAGAAATTCATAAAGTTGATGGCCGCTACATTGGTAATCCAATAGACACACTTGGGGTTCGAAGAGATGAAATAGAAGTATTAAACCTGGCTTTCAGTAAAGACAATTGGAAAGGAAAACTCTATTCCGTCAAAAACGACAAACTGTTAAATGTAGAATGTAAGATCAGGGATGAAGAGTTGAGTCTCAGAGTGAAAGCAGGATTAGTAAAAAAGACTGTAAAGTGTACCAGAGCACAATCACTCTAAACCAAACTCATCATATAAAAAATCTCAGTTCCAATCTGCTTGCAACGTTCATCATATGTTTGAGCTTCAACTTCAGTTCCATCCGATACTTTAGGATCGATGTAGGTAGTTGATGCCCTGAATTCTGTTCCCGGGACAAATGGACAATTCTCATCTGCATCGGAACAGGTCATGATAGCTGCGAATCCTGAAGTGGGGTTTTCAGGATCATCGAACTTCTTAGAGAAAGCAATGAAAGGGGAGACATCCTCATCGAAATGAATTTCATATCTGGGATTATCCCCGCCCGGATTTACTACTTTGAAACCGGCTCGCTCAATGGCGGCTACTGCTCTTGGATTAAAAGCTGTTGCCTCTGTTCCACCTGAAAATGTTTCTACCTGATCAATTCCATAATGATAAGCAGCCACTCCAGCCCAAATCATTGCTAAATGACTCCTGCGACTGTTATGCGTACAGATAAAGTTCAGTTTAACCGTTTCACCAGCATCCCTCTTTTGCTTTACATAATCGGTTACTGATGCTAATAGTTCTTTTCTCTCAGATGGAATCGTATCGAAAGAGTCTGCAAGATCCTCAATATAATTTTCTAAATCTCTAAACATCTATTTCCTAATTAGCAGCAACCGGATCCTGGCTGACAGTTATTTGAAGATGAAACAGATGAAAGTTCTTTTGCCTCTCCTGACATGTCGGAATTCAATTCGTCAGCAGGTTTCTGTGCAAAAACAGTAATGCTGAAAATACCTGTATCGCCGGAATTGAAATCAGCAACTTCACTTTCAGACAAATATTGACTCAGTATATCATCAGGAATCTCAATGGGTTTTTGTTTCTGAATAGTTACTTCTCTGAATCCGGTTTCGATGATATGACTCATATAGTCTGATTTCTGAATAGCTCCCGCCACACAACCGGCATACATTTCAGCATCATTCTTAAGAGCTGGAGGTAGCTCGCCTACAAGTACAATATCGGATATACTGAAGTGTCCACCCGGTTTCAATACTCTGAATATTTCATCAAATACATTCTTCTTATTCGGAACCAGATTGAGCACACAATTACTCACAATAACATCAGCTACATTATCAGATACCGGCATGTGTTCAATATCACCGGTCCTGAATTCAACATTGTTATAGCCCAGTTTCTCTGCATTGGCTCTTGCTCTATTAATCATAGAATCTGTAAAATCGATTCCTATGACCTTGCCTTCAGCACCGGTTTCATTTCGAGCTACAAAACAATCGTTTCCGGCTCCTGAGCCAAGATCAATAACAGTATCACCTTTCTTGATTTGTGCAAACTGTGTAGGAAGGCCACACCCTAAACCCAGATCGGCATCTTTAGCATATCCTTCCAGACCGGAATAGTCATCGGTCATGATATTATAGACTTTCGTGGATTCGCCACCAGCGCCACAACAGGAGCGGGCATTGTAGTCGGCCCCTTGTTCACTAATCTGGCTGTATTTTGCTCTTACAGTTTCTTTTAATTCTTCTGGTGTTTTTTCCCTTGTTCGCATATCAGCAATGGGTTTTTGAGTTCGAGTCAAGATCTTCGATGAAGGCTACAGCAAGCTTTTTCAACATTTGGATTCCATCCTCACTCAGGCAATAGCAGGTTCGCACACCGTCAATGGTTCCCTGAATAAGTCCTGCTGACTTCAGAGCCTTCAGGTGCTGAGAAATGGTAGATTGGGCGAGTGGTAGTTCATCAGTTATGTCGCCGCAGACACAGGTGTTTTGCTGAGCAAGTAATTCAAGAATAGCTAATCGAGCCGGGTGCCCCATGGCTTTTAGCATTTCAGCCGTCTGTTGAAGCTCTTCAGTAAAAAGCTCTGTTTTGGTAATTGCCATGCTGTTTATTCAAGCATTCATCATTTATCGTAGTAATACGATGAATAGTAGTGAGTTTAATTTTTTGAAACAAGGCAAAAAGTTTATTACATAAAAAAGCCTCCCATCAGAGATAGGAGGCTTTGAATAATTGTCAGGCGATTAATGTCCCAATCCCATTACAGGAGGAGCACCATTTGCTTTGAAACGTTCGATCAGAGCAGGAAGCACATCGTGCATGAGTGGCTTCAGATCTTCATGAATGATATCGAACTCTTCTTTACCAACACGCAGCATATCCATATGCATAGCCGTTGGTCCGTATGTTCCTCTCAGACCATTATAGGCAACAGATATTCTGTCCATAACGGTTTTTGGGGTTACATCACGCAACTCACGCTGTGGTAGATTGCCATTCATTTTAGTATCCAAAGCGGCAAATTTCATTTCAGCATCGTGAAGGTCTTTCATTAACTCAGCATCAGGAGTTGTTGAACGACTCAGTGAAACCTGCATTGCTTTCAACTGTTTAACAGCATCATCCATTTTAGTGGATACCATCTGCATGTGATTAGCGAATTTCTGAACCTCTTCCTGGAAGGCCAATACTTCTTCATCAGACTTTCTTGGAAGGGCACCTTCTCTGAGTGGCACTAAATCAAATTCAACAGGAGAACCCATAGTTGTGGTTTCGCCATCCACTATTTTCACTAACTGTGCAGTGTAAGTACCTGGGCGAGCCATATTACCTCGGCTCCATCCACGTCCACCCTGATCAGGATTGATCATTCCCTGAGACGCTGTACTCATATTCCAGTTTAGTCTATGAATCCCTTTTGAGGTTCTTGCTCTAACGCGTTGAACAAAGTCACCATTGGAGTTATATATCTCCAGATGAACTTGTGGACCTTTTTCACGCATCTCAGCATCCAGAGCTTCCCAGCCTGGGAATGGAATATCAGAATCGCCCAAAGCTTTTTCTCTGTTCTGACGCTCTTGTTTGAGTGTTGTCAGGCTTTCCTTCATATAGTAGGTGAAGTTTACTCCGTATTCAGGATTAGGAGCTGACCAGTAATCAGCACCCATGTTACCTTGAGTATTTCGCTGCACATACCAATCGCCATCTCTTGGATCAAACAGGTGAGCTTCTTCTGCTAACATATCCTCATTCAAAGTTCTGAGAGGAGTATAGTCGTCAAGGATATAGAATCCACGTCCGAAGGTTGCACCAACAACATCATTCTCACGTCTTTGGATGGTAATATCGCGGAAGGCAATAGTTGGAAGTCCACCGGTCATCTTAATCCATTCCTTTCCACCATCAACTGTGAAGTAAACGCCAAATTCGTGAGCGAGGAAGAAGAGATCTTTATTTACATGATCTTGAACGATTCTCCATACCATACCCATGTCAGGTAGGTTACCGGTCATCAGGCTCCAGCTCTTACCATAATCGGTACTTTTCACCAGGTAAGGCTTAAAGTCACCTTCTTTATGATTATCCATAGCTGCATAAACAGTCGCTTCATCAAAAAGATCAGCTCTAACATCATTAACAAATGCATTAGCAGGAACACCTTTGATGCTTCCAACATCCACACCCGACCAGCTTTCACCACCGTTTGTGGTAGCTTGAAGAAGACCATCATCTGTACCGGCATAAAGCACATTCGCATTTACAGGTGATTCACCCAGAGAGGTAATGGATGAGAATTCAGACATGGCATATAAATCCCAGGCTGAATCCCAGCTTTGAGTTCTACCCATGATAGGTTCAGTAATTCTGTCTTTCCCTTTTGTCAGGTCTTCGGAAATAGCCGTCCAGCTATCGCCACGGTCCTCAGACTTCCATACTCTGTGTGAAGCAAAGTAGATGGTTGAAGGAACATGCTGTGACGGGAGGATAGGGGAATCCCAGTTGAATCGCTCTTCGCCTTCACCAACTCCTGGTTGGGGTTGAATAAATACAGACTCCCCGGTGATTCTATCCAGTCTATTTATATAGCCCTGCTGAGATTCAGCATAGCCAATATCCGGATTGCCCGGTTCTACAGCTGATTGATGACCGTCACCGCCTAGTACGCGATTCCAGTGTGCATTTCGAATGCCCATACGCTCATCCGTTCTGGATGGTCCACCATGAGAACCGTTATCCTGAGTACCACCATATACGTTATAAAATGGTTCAGCATCATCAACAGCAACTTTGTAATATTGAGTAATCGGAAGATTTTTGATGAATCTCCAGTTCTTTGTGCCATCCACAGTTTCATAGATACCGCCATCGGTGCCTAAGAGTAAATAATTTGGATCACCCGGCACGAAATTCAGTGAATGAGAATCGGAATGCACGTTACTCTGACTCATAACCTGGAATGTCTTTCCATGATCATAAGATACTTGCATACGAACATCTACCAGATAGATGGTCCCGAAATCATGAGGAGAAGCATAAAGCTCCTGATAGTAGTGGGGTCCGGTTGCACCTGAAACTGTATTCGACATTTTCGTCCAGGATGCGCCATTATCCATACTGGTGTAAAGACCACCTTCACGTCTAACGGTTTCGATGGCAGCATAAACGTAATCCGGATTTTGTGGGCTGATAGCTAAACCAATCTTACCCTTGATTCCACCCGGTAATCCCTTTTTCAATTCAGTCCATGTTTTACCGCCATCAGTAGATTTATGAACACCTGAACCAGGTCCGCCATCAAGAAGAGCAGCAACTGTTCTGTGACGCTGCCATGTTGCTGCATAAACTACATCCGGGTTTCTTGGATCAACTACAATATCAGTAACACCAACCCATTCATTATCACCCAGGGTTTTGGTCCATGTTTTACCACCATCTTCAGTTAGATAGAAACCACGTTCACCACCTTTATTCCAAAGAGGACCTTGAGCAGCAACCATTACAACGTCTGAATTTTCAGGATGTACAATGATTTTACCGATATGCTCTGATTTAGGTAAGCCCATATTCTTCCAGCTGGAACCGCCATCTTCACTCAGGTAAACACCATCACCAAAGGCAACATGACGGCCGCCAACATTTTCGCCCGTTCCAACCCATACTCTGTTAGGGTTATTTGGATCGATGGTTACACAGCCAATAGAGTACACTGATTGCTTATCGAAGGTTGGTGTCCAGGTAGTACCGGAATTTTCAGTTTTCCATACACCACCAGAACCGACTGCAACGTACCATACATGTCTGTTATCAGGATGAATGGCAATGTCAGCAATTCTTCCTGAGGTAAATGCCGGACCAATATTTCTGAATTTAAAGGCAGAATATTTTTGACTGGCTACTTCAGATTGGTCATTGGCTGGACTGGATTTTCTGGATCTTTGAGCTGATGCTGGTTCAAATACCATTAACATCATCACAAAAAGGAGTGCATAATGTTTTATATACATGATGTGCGAGTAGTTAGCTTATAAATTTGTGAGCGTTTAAGATGCTATAAAATGAGAAGAATGGAAAATCTTTCGACCTTCATAAAACTTTAAATCCAATACCATCATCAGTTCATCTTGCAACTGAAGAAGGTTTGCAAACTGCGATGAGTTTATTTTACTAACACTTAATTTTTAATTATGATTAAAGCATTTAAAAGTAAATTACTAACTTACCTATTCAAAGATTGGGTAATGAACGAAACTGATTTAGGAACCCTTAAAGTATCTAAACAATTTATTAAGAAAAGAGAAATAGAAATTACTGGCCATGTACCAATTTTAGGATTTAGGTCTCACCTTCAACAAAAGGATTAATATGAAAAGAATTTTATTACTAACATCTTTACTATTAATTGGATGTAGTAAGGAAGAGTTGTTTTTTCCAAATCCAGATGATATTGATATTGTAGAAGTTGAATCCCCACAACCTCCTCCACCGTTTGAAATATATGGAACATCGTTTGAAATCCATGAATATAATAATGGATATTATAGTTTACATACAACTAAACTACCAGATGA
>CBFHVG010000090.1:0-11545 GCA_965659005.1 uncultured Balneolaceae bacterium | reverse complement strand
GCATAAGATTCTTTTGCATTACGTGATTTTGCGTAATACAACTCTGCGTTTTCAGCTATAGATTTGCCTTGTTTTAAAGGAATTTTGATGATTTCGTTGTCACTATAGAAATCTTCTACTTCTATTTCTTCACCTACTTTTGTTTTGTGAGCTGAAGCCATTAATAAGTGCCCCATCTTTTCAAGCTCATCTCCTCTTTCAGGATTATTAGCTGCTTTATAGAGGTTTTTAAGAGTATTTTTCTCTCTCTTAAGTTTTCTGTTGATGTTATTTAGGTAAGAGGATACAACATCAGATATTCGGCTATCCTTTGATTTATTTCTATAAGCAAATCGTATAGCCTCATTTACTGATTTGAAGCTTTTCAAGGAATGGCCCTGTAAAATTTCTTCCGATAAAGGCGTGATTTCATAATCATCCAACACTCTAAACTCATTAGAAGATGAGATTTCATATGTGACTTCTCTTATAAATGCTACAAGTTCAGTGTTTGAGGAAGATTCTAGTTCATGTTCAGAAATAAGTTTATCAAGAATAGATCTTGGGAGGATAGGATTTAATTGAGTGATCTTCTGCTTTGTGCCTACAGTGGCGTCTTTGATTTTGAAAAAATCAATATGCTTAGGCTCTGGAATAGCTTTGCCAATTTCTTTTTCCTTTTGCTTAAAGGCATCGATCACTTCATTATTATTTGCAAGGAGAACATTCGATTTATGACCAAAAATCTTAAATATTAGCTGCTTATTATTATCAAAATGAATAGTAACAAACCTATCATTTTCAGTTAAATCCATAGATTTAACCCTGGCATCCTTTAAATCTTCAAAGAATGAGATTGTGTTACTTTTTTTAGCTGGCCGGTACAGATCTAAAAAAAGACAATTAGAATTGGGATTGGTGGAAAATATTAACCTGAATTCTTCGTCTTCTTTAGTAAAATAAAATTCTATTGTGTCTTTGTAGGGTGTTATTACCTTATCAAGCACAGCAGCAAGTAATTTGTTATTTAACTCATTGGTTAAATATATTAACAGGTAATAATTGTTCATTTGGGATTGAGTATTCGTAAAGACTTTATGCAGTATCCAATATTTTCTTCAGTTGTAAATTCAATAGATAATTCACTTACAAAGAGAGGTATCAGTACCAGAAAATTCAAAACATGGGAAGATAACAGAATAAATGCTTCCGGTTTGGAAATTGCGATCAACCTATCCAAAAGTTCTGAATTTATTGAAACCTTAGCTATCAATCTCGATTGGGATAAATTTAAAGAAGCACGTCTTGCCAAGCAGTTGGTGGGTATGGAAAATCATCCGGTACTCAAAGAACTGACCGATGAAGAGTTTAAAGTACCACCGATCATTGATGCTGAAGTATCCTGGTTATTTGATGTAAATAAGTGCCAACCTGTTCTTCCCGGTGTAAGGGGTAACTATAGAATTGAAAATGCGAGTCAGTGGATGGAATCCATAAGCAGGGAAATGAATACACTGCTTTCTGATGAAAACATCATTACCCGCTGGCATGTAGAAGTGGATGGTGATGAAAAAGGGCGATATTTATCAGCCATTAATCTAATATCCTACTTTCAGTATAACATGAAGGGTTTGAGTGACCTGAATGAGATAAAGCATTTCCTTAATGCCCAAATTAACACCCTGCTTAGAAAAGCTAATAAAGTGATTTTTGAGTGTGATCACATTATAACAGAGGTTATAGCTGCATAAAAAAAGGCTTCTCGAAAATCGAAAAGCCTTGAAAATTACTTTTTCTTCTTATGTCTGTTTTTTCTCAGACGCTTTTTCCTTTTGTGCTTCGCAATTTTTGCACGTTTTCTTTTTTTCCCGCTAGGCATGTGCTATCTAGTTTAATTTCTTTTTAATGGACGGCAAATATAAGAATAATCTCTGTAAATGCTATACTATGAAGATACCAGTTGTGCTTCATTAACTAATTCTTTGAACTCTTTACTTACTTTGAGTACTGGCACGAACTGTTCAGGTACAATTACCTCTTCATTAGTTTTAGGATTTCTTGCAACCCTTTGAGCTCTCTGAACAACTTTAAAGCTACCAAAGCCTCTTAGTTCGATGGTTTCACCACGTTTCATAGCATCAACAACTGTTTCCAGAAAACCTTTTACAACTGCTTCTGTTTCAACTTTAGTTAAGCCTGTTGATGATGAAATAATGTCTACAATATCTGCTTTAGTCATGCTAGATCAATTTAATTTAGTTGTGTTGAATTATCACAATTACTTTAAAAGGTCTGAATCAAACAAATCGTTCATTCTAAAACTACTTTTTTTGATATACCTATAGTTTTTAAGTATTGATCCCGAAAAAGTTCAAAATCTTTTATACTTTCAGCCCTATTCGTACAGTAGTCTAAATAATAAATAACCTTTTTATAATGGAAGTATTTGAGAACGTCGTTAATTATCTGAACGACTTAGTATGGTCGACCCCTTCGGCCTTCCCTATTATGATAGCTGTGCTATTAGGATACGGGATTTTCATCACGCTAAGACTTGGATTTGTTCAATTAAGAAAATTCACCCATGGTATTAAAGTAGTGTCAGGTTTTTATGACAGCGATGAAGATACTGGGGATGTTAATCACTTCCAGGCATTGACTACTGCCCTTTCTGCTACTGTAGGAATAGGTAATATTGCAGGTGTGGCCATCGCTATTCATTATGGAGGTCCAGGTGCATTAGTGTGGATGTGGATTACAGCATTTTTAGGAATGGCTGTTAAGTATTCAGAATGTACTCTTGCTGTTAAATACAGAACCATTAATAACGACGGTTCAGTATCAGGTGGACCGATGTACTACATCGAAAAAGGACTTGGGCCAAATTGGAAATGGCTAGCCGCAAGTTTTGCAGGCCTTGCAGTGATCTGTTCATTTTTGACCGGTAATGCTGTTCAAGCAAATACAATGTCAGATGTAATGAATGCGGAATTCATGATCCCTGTATGGGTTACAGGTATTGTTTCAGCTCTAGTGGTAGCTTTCGTAATTATCGGTGGTATTAAAAGAATTGGTAGTGTAACAGCTAAGTTGATGCCTTTAATGGCTGTGATTTACATTCTTGGTGCACTAATCATTCTTTTCGTAAATGTTGAATCAATTATTCCTGGTTTCAAGACTATTATTTCAAGTGCATTTAATCCTAAAGCTGGTCTTTTTGGTGCCGGTAGTGGTGCATTTATGGTAACCATGGTTTGGGGAATTAAAAGAGGTTTGTTCTCAAATGAAGCTGGACAAGGATCAGCACCTATTGCTCATGGTGCTGCAAGAACAGAAGAACCTGTAAGAGAGGGTGTTGTTGCCTTACTTGAGCCATTCATTGATACAATTGTTGTATGTACAATGACGGGTTTAGTAATTGTAACTACAGGCGTTTGGGAAATGAGACATGATGCTGTATTCGCAAGTAATGATGCTGAATATGAATACACTATTGAGGATAATACCAATGTCCTAATCGTTGAAGATGGCGAAGCTATCAATGGAGAGATTCATAGAAATGACGGCCCAATCGATTTGATTTATACTGATGAAGGACAAACAGTTCTCTTTAGCGGAAAAATTGAACTTGAAGAAGAAGGAGCTGTTTTCTTTGCTTCAAACGAGGAAGAAGTAACTACCTTATATACCAAAACTCTCGAAAATGGAGCTCCATTAACAACACTGGCATTTCAGCGTGGACTATCTCCTCTCTTTGGTGGTGGTGGCTATATCGTAGCTATATGTGTTTTATTATTTGGTATATCCACGTCAATTAGCTGGAGTTATTATGGTGACAGATCCATTCAATACCTGGCTGGAGACAAATCCATCATCTATTACAAAGTGGTCTATATTATGATGCATTTTGTAGGAGCTGTACTTACACTCGAAACTGTTTGGGCCATTGGTGATATTGCATTGGGCTTAATGACCTTCCCTAACTTAATTGCACTATTTGCATTATCAGGTGTAGTGGCTACTTCTACTAAAGTTTACTTCGATAAAATGAAGGAAGCTGATTCTTGAGTAAAGCGGATGTCTTAGATATTAACCATCCGGTAATTGACCGATATCTTACTATTCTAAGGGATAAAGATAGTGACATAACACAATTTAGAGTGGCAATGAGTAACATTGCCACCATTTTGGCATATCATGCTTTATCTGATCTGGAATTAAGTCAGAAAACCATTGAAACTCCTATACAGCAAACCACTGGGTATGAGTTTAAAGATGAAGTTTTCATTATTCCGATTCTCCGCGCAGGATTAAGTCTTGAAAATGGAATACTGCAATTTATTCCTGATGCTAAAGTTGGTCATATTGGAGTTTATAGAGACGAAGAAACTCATGATCCTGTAAACTACTATCATAATTTACCCGAAGGCATAGAAAGTGCCTATACGCTTGTAATAGATCCAATGCTTGCAACAGGTGGTTCTGCAATACATACTATCAATTTTTTGAAAGAGCAGGGAGCACATCAAATTCGCTTTGTATGTTTACTTGCTGCGCCTGAAGGAATAGAAAGACTGCAAGAGGCGCATCCTGATGTGAAAATAATTACCGCTGCCATCGATAGTCACCTTAACGAGAATGCGTACATTGTACCAGGACTTGGTGATGCAGGAGATCGATACTTTGGCACAACTTAGAATCATATATCTATTCCCTTTTCTTTTACTTCTATCCTGTTCAGAACTATCTGAATATGACAGGACACAAGTTCGTGAAGCATTATCAGACTCTCTCATCTCTTCAACGAATAGCAGCAACGTGCAAATAGAATTCTTTGAAGAAAGCAGACTAAAGCTCATAATAACTGCTGGAAGTGCATCAAACACACGCGTTGATGGTGAACCAGAAACCAGGCTCAATGGGGATGTGAACATTGATATATTTGACGAAGAGCTAGTTAAAGTTACTTCCGTGAAATCAGATAGAGCTATTTATTATCCAAAAATATCAGAGTTTGAATTATTTGGGGATGTCTGGGTATTCAATTCTGACAGCTCTACCCTTCAGAGTGAATACCTTAAATGGGAACGTAAAAGTGGATTGATAAATACCCCTGAATTCGTAATAATCGTTACAAAAACAGATAGTATCACTGGAACACAATTTTCAGGAAAATCCGACCTTAGTGAATACACCATTATTCAGGGAAGTGGAACAACAACCATAAATAATTAAGGATTTAATTGAGAAAGCAACTTGAAAAGAATCTAAGAGTTTTTGGTTTATATCTGATATTTACTTGCGTTTTTTGCTTCGAATTATCTGCCCAAAATGCATCAGAAGTAAGAATTGTATCCTCTTCTTCCCTTTCTTTTGAAACAGTTAATGGGGAGGCCATTCAAAAAATTATTAACGCTGTAGTAAGTGCAGATAATTTCAAAATTATAGCTGACAGCGCTGTCAAATTCGTAAATAAAAACGAATTCAGAGCATTTGGTGACATACAAATTGAAACAAATGATAGAACCATTTGGGCTGATACACTTTACTACTATACAGATACAGATTTCAGCCGTTTAAGAGGGCGTGTTATACTTGCAACAGACACCAGTACCATTTACAGCCATAGTGTTGATTATCTCTTCTCATTTGAACTAGCCCGGTTCCTTGATTATGTGCGACTAGAGGACAAAAATGGATTACTTCAAGCCCGTGGTGGCGAGTACTTCCAGAAACAGGACAGTGCTGTTTTTAGAAATCAAGTTCAGTTACAGGACTCAACCCAATACGCTGAAGGTGATAGCTTACTCATAAACAGAAGTTCACAAGCGTTCAGATTTTTTGGAAATGTTTTTGCCGTCGACAGCTTGAATAACACATTGCTTGAATCAGATTTCATGTCTGGTGATTCTACAGGTAACCGATCTTTAATAGGAAATGCTTATTTAAGAAGCATATCTGCTGATACTTCTGATACTACACATATCAATGCAGAAGAAATTTATGTTCGAAAACAAGAAGGTAATCGGTTTACTGAAGCGCGTGAGGATGTCCGAATTTGGTCGAGACAGTTTTCAGCAATTGCAGACAGCACTGTATTCGATGAAAATGAGGAGCTTTTTGAACTATACAAATCACCTATTGCATGGCACGAGAATATCCAATTAACCGGTCCATACATACGTGTTCAGGTAGATTCATCTAAAATCGAAAGTCTGTTATCATTCCCTGACCCATTTACAGCTTCCGAGGATTCACTTACTGGAAGAATAAATCAGATAACTGGAGATACACTATTGGCTGATTTCCAGGAGGGTACAATTAGTCAGATTAAAGTTTACCCAAACAGTTTTGTTCTTTTTCATTCTGTAAATGAAGATGATGAAGCCGACGGGGCAATTGAATTCAATGCACTTGAGGAGACAACAATGTTTTTCTCATCTGGACGGATAGATTCAGTGCTTTCAGTAAAGTCTATAGATGGTATTTATATACCTGAAATACCTGAATTGAGTGATAGGAAATTAGATGGATTTTCGTGGTCGCCAGAATTAAAACCATTAAGACCACTATCCATTCCAGTTATGAAACTACCTCCCATAAATGAAGATCTACCCTTCTCTCTACCCAGACGATATCTTGAATTTGTTAAAAAACAGAACTGATATCTAGCCCCAACGCTTAACGCATCAGATCTAATAAAAGAATATACCGGGCAGAAATAAACAAATACTCTCTTTGGTAACTCCACCCGGTTATCATGGGTTTTAAACTTTCAGTAAACTGATTAAGCCATTTCCATTTCTTGATTCTCTTTAATTACACGCTCCTGAACATCATAAGGAACTGCATCATAATGAGAATAAGCACGGGCATAAGTTGCTGAACCTTGAGTCATCGACTTAAGTCTTGTTGAATAATGATCCAGCTCTTCAAGCGGAACCAGGGCTTTTAGTTTCTGAAGTGCTCCCTCAGAATCCATTCCCTGAATTTGAGCTCTACGAGTTCCAAGATCACTCATAACATCACCCATAAACTCAGCGGGAACCAGAACTTCAATTTCATACACCGGTTCAAGTAGCTGTGGACTTGCTTCCATGAAACCATCCCTGAATGCCATTAAAGCAGCAGTCTTAAATGCGGCTTCGTTAGAATCAACTGAGTGCATAGATCCATCATGAACGGAAACCCTAATATCTCTGGCTCTACAACCGCTCATCGGACCATTTTCCATTTTTTCCATTAGTCCTTTAAGGATTGCAGGCATAAATCGGGCATCAATCACACCACCGACAATACAATTCTGGAAGACCAGTTTACCACCCCAGGGTAGTTCAATCTCATCAGTTTTACGGACCTTAACTTCAGGTGGCAAACTGCTGCTATTCTCATCATATGGTTCAATATACATATGAACTTCAGCATATTGGCCAGCTCCACCTGATTGTTTCTTGTGCTTATAATGAGCCTTAACAAGTTTAGTAATTGTTTCTCGATAAGGAATCCTTGGAGTATAAAACTCAACTTCCAGGTGAAATCTATGCTTCAGCTCATGTTCTATTACATTGAGATGTTCTTCCCCTTGTCCATGAATAATAACCTGTTTTAATTCCTGGCTATGTTCAACATGCATAGAAGGATCTTCTCTCTGTATCTGATGAAGGGCATTACCTAATTTATCTTCGTCACCTTCATGGGAAAGTTTAACAGCAGTACGAATTGTTGTTGCCGGAAATTCAATGGCTTCAATTGTTTTACTTGATCCTTTAGGGTGCAAGGTGTCATTTACATCCCCTTCCTTAAGTTTTACAACAGCAGCAATATCGCCTGTATTCACTTCCGCAACTTCGTCTCGGCTATGACCTTCCGTTGTATATATATTACCTAAGCGAACCATATTTGAGCTTCGACTATTTTCAAGATCCATACCGGATTTTGCGCTGCCGCCATATACCTTAAAGTAAATTAGTTCTCCAACATGAGATTCTGATTGCGTCTTGAATAAGAATAACAGTGGGTCGCCATCCGGATTCAAGGTCATCTCATTTCCATCTGTATCTTTTGGGGCATTTGCCTGAAGAGGATTTGGAGCGACATCACCAAGAAAACCCATTACTCTACCAGTACCCATATTTTTCTCTGCACAAGCACAGAAAACCGGGAATATCTGGCGATTTACCAAAGTCATTTGCAAACCTTGTTGCATTTGCTCTTCGTCAAGCTCTCCCTGTTCAAAATACAGATCCATTAAAGATTCATCATTCTCGGCAATGAGTTCTACTAGCTGCTGATGAAGCACATCAGCTCTATCTTTTTCGGAATCAGGTATAGGTAATTTATCAGGCTTGCCGCCACCCTCAGGAAACTCATACATGGTCATCCGTAGTACATCTATAATTGCGTGAAAATCTTCGCCTTCACTATATGGATACTGAACAATGGTTACTTCTCTGCCAAAATGTTCTTTGGCTGTGTCTACTGTTTTCTCGAAGTCTGATTTAGAAGCATCAAGCTTATTAACAACAAAAAAGGATGGAACATTATATTTCTTAGCGTACTTCCATAGTGAATCTGTTCCAACTTCAACTCCATTCTCAGCATTTAAGGTAAAAATAGCCGTATCAGCTACTCTTAGTGCTCCAACTACATCCCCTATGTAATCAGAAGTACCCGGTGTATCAATAAGATTAATCTTATTGCCTCGCCAATCCAGATTCATAAAAGAAGAAAACACCGATTTTCCTTTTTCATGTTCAATTTCATGATAGTCGGAAACGGTGTTTTTGTCGGCTATTGAACCTCTTCTTTTGATAGAGCCGGATTCAAATAACATGGTTTCTGCAAGTGTTGTTTTACCTGAGCCTGAGTGACCCAGGAGAACGACATTACGAATGTGGGCAGGATTATAAACTTTCATAGGAACTCCTTTTATAATGTTTGAAAACAGGAACCGAATTTGTATTTACTCTCTGAATAGTCTGTCTGTCGATAGGCTAGCTGTATTTATTAAATGATCCCCGTTTCATATTTCTCAGAAACTGTTGCTTTATGGTAATTTAGGAGACTCTACATTTAAATCAAGATGAAAAATATTTTACTCATACAAACAGGCGGAACCATCGCCATGACCCTCAAAAAGGACAAAATCGAGCTTGATTTAGAGTATTGGCAGGAACTTTTTGATAAGGAGTTTCCTGAGCTAAATAAAATTGCCAACATTGAAACAACTCCGCTCTTTTTTGAGGATAGTTCTGACCTGAATCCTGAGCATTGGATTAAGATCGCATCGTGTATTGAACAACAATATCACAGCTATGACGGCTTTGTTGTTCTTCATGGAACTGATACCATGGCCTATACCTCATCAGCTCTCTCTTTTGGGTTTAAGAATTTATCTAAACCCATTGTTTTTACCGGCAGTCAGGTACCCATGAGTCGCCTTAGGTCAGATGCTCGACGCAATTTAATTAACTCTATTGAAATTGCGACTACCGACATCCCTGAAGTAGTAATTTGCTTCAATGATCACGTTTATAGAGCTAACCGATCTACTAAAATGGCTATTGGCGATTTTGATGCATTTGCATCACCAAACATATCTCCTCTTGCTGAAATTGGATTGAATATTGAAATCTCAGATCGGGTTTTAACACCAAAAGGTGAGTTTAAAAATACGAGCGCTTTTATTAACGACATCTTCATTCTCACTCTTTTTCCGGGCATGAATATGGACTATTTGGATTGTTTGAAACTGGATGAAATTAAAGGGATAATCATAAGAACTTTTGGAAGTGGGAATTTTCCTATCAAAGGATCTTTTTCTTTACTCCCTTTTTTAGAAAAATGTAGTAAGCATGAGGTAATCGTTAGTATTGTTTCGCAGGCAGACTTTGATGAAGTAGATTTGAAAACATATAAAGCCGGACGAAGAGCAATAGAATTGGGAGCCGTTGGAGCAAAAGACATGACACTTGAATCTGCGGTCACAAAACTTATGTACTTACTCGCAACAGAATCAGACAAGAGTAAGATAAAGGAATTGTATAAAACATCCCTCGCCGGTGAATTAACAAGATAGCATCCTATGTATTTTATATTCGATTTAGAAACCATACCTGATATTGATCTAGTCCGAAAAGTGTTAAATGACTATGAGTCTGATGAAGATGCTTTACTTGAGTCAGCTTCAGAAACACTGGCACGAAACAAATCGGGCTTTCTCCCTCCTATGTTTCATAGAATGGTTTCCTGGGTTGGCTTATGGATTGAAAATACCGGTCACCCGAAACTCAAAGCAGCCTGGAATGGAGAAGATGAAAAGGACGGACTTCTTAAACTCTTTGATGTATTAGGAACCTATCGTGACTTCGGTTTAATTCATCATAACGGTAAAGGATTCGATCTACCCGTACTTACCTATAGAGCTCTAAAGTATCAGCTACAGATGCCCACCAGAATGAGTGAATATGATATTAAGTATCGCTACTCGAAACATAATATCGATCTTGTTGATGAATTCTCGAATTATGGAGCCAGCTCCTGGCCAAAACTAAAACACCTTGGTCATCTCATCGATATTCCTTTCAAGCAAACTGGTGAAGGAAATGTCGTTTATGAAATGTTCAAAGAAGGTCAATTAGAGGCAATTGAACACTACTGCTATGAAGATGTGATGGCAACTTATGTGGTATGGTTAAATCTGAAACATACTGCAGGAGATATTCCTACCTCAGATTTCCAAAATTTACATGAAAGAGCACTTTCAAAATTGAAAGAGATACAAGATAGTGAGGTTTAGTAGCTCAAAACTTGAAAGATCTATACAGTTTTAAAACTCAACCAAAGTAGACCCAAATCTAATCTTATTAAACTTGAGTGAAGAGCTCGATATTTTTTTAAAAAAAATTCAAAAAATTTACTAAATAATAAACGCACTAAATTTGACCCAACATTATTAAAAAAGCCCTTACATAAATTTTTAATTAATTTATTTAAGATATTTACTTAATTACCTAATGTATTTTTGTAAATAATCTATTACACTTGACGATCTAAAATCATCACTTGTTGGAATATTTATGAAAAAACTCTTCGCGACACTGCTCTTCTCAGTGTTCTTTACCATCACTTCTTATGCTCAGGAAGCCGAAGCAGTCATTAACTCCGGAGATACCGCCTGGATGCTAATAGCCACAGCTTTGGTTATGCTTATGACCCCAGCCGGACTTGCTCTTTTCTATGGTGGCCTTACCCAAAATAAGCACGTACTCAACACCATTGGTATGAGTTACATGGCATTTTGTACAGGCACGATAGTTTGGATAACTGTTGGTTACTCTCTTGCTTTCAGTGAAGGCAATGCTTTTATCGGTGGACTGGAAAACATTCTACTTACTGGAATTGGTGTGAATGATATTAGTGGCACCATACCCACTCTATTATTTGTTGTTTTTCAGGGAACATTTGCTGCTATAGCTGTGGCCATTGTTAGTGGCTCGATTATTGAACGCGTTCGTTTTTCAACCTGGGGCTTATTTTCGGTTCTTTGGGTTATAGCTGTATATGC
>CBFHVG010000089.1:0-4650 GCA_965659005.1 uncultured Balneolaceae bacterium | reverse complement strand
CGTTTTCTTATCGAGTATTAATGTTAAAGGTCCCGGCCAGAACTCCTGAATTAATTCTTCGGCAACTTTTGGGATGTCAACTACATAATCCATGATCTGATCTAAGTTTGATAAATGAACAATAAGAGGATTATCAGAAGGTCGTCCCTTTAATTCGTAAACCTTTTGAATGGCATCCAGATTTGTAGCATCAGCCCCAAGACCGTAAACGGTTTCAGTTGGAAATGCCACTACATCACCATTTTTAATGATATTAGCATAATCCTCAAGCTTCACTTAGTTCTTCCTTCTTTTCAGATTCTACCGGAGCAATGCTTTTTAAAAATTCAGAAGCTGCTTCGAGGTCCTTAATTTCCTGAATTACGAAGCGTACTGCATCATCTTTTTGAATGACCTGATATTTTGATGCCTTTTTGGCTTCAAATAAGCTGATCAACTTCTGAAATAGACCTTTTCCATAGAAATGCTCACCAGACTCACTTTCAGCTTTAGGGCAAATGATCCACATTCTATTGGATCTGATTGTCACCTTTGAGAAGTAATTTTGAGAAGCAAAGAGCTTAATCTTAGCTGCACTAATTAGTCGAGCTGCTTCTTCTGGGATTGGTCCAAAACGGTCTTTAACCTCTTCAGTCCACTCATCGATTTCTTTCTGACTTTTAGACTGTGATAATTTTCTGTAAAGATTTAACCTTTCGACATTTGCTTCTACATAATGCTTAGGAAGTAAGGCTGTCTGGTCAAATTCCACATTGGTTTCAGGGAGCTCTACGTCTACATGTACATCTTTGAACATATCTGCGAATTCTGATTCTTTGAGCTCTTTTACAGCATCATTTAGGATCTTTGTATACAATTCAAAACCAATGTCATTGATAAAACCGGATTGTTCTGCTCCAAGAATATCGCCTGCACCACGAATATCAAGATCTCTCATCGCAATATTGAATCCGGATCCTAAATCCGAGAATTCTTCCAATGCCAAGAGTCTTTTTCTGGCTTCTGCTGTCAAGGTTTCAACAGGAGGTGTGATCAGATAACAGAATGCTTTTCTATTTGATCGGCCTACACGACCTCGTAGCTGATGTAATTCTGATAAACCAAAGTTGTTGGCCTGATTGATGATAATGGTATTGGCATTAGAGATATCGATCCCATTTTCAACAATATTTGTTGAAACAAGTACATCAAATTTATGGGCATAGAAATCAGCAATAATACCTTCTAACTGGGGCCCAGTCATTTGCCCATGAGCATGCCTGACCCTGATATCAGGAACCAGGCCTCTTACAAGTTCAGCCATCTCAGAGATATTCTTTACTCTGTTATGAATGAAGAATACCTGACCGCCACGAGCCATTTCCTGCACAATCGCATCTCGAATTAACTCCTCGTTAAAGGAATGAATTTCAGTATAAACAGGCTGTCTGTTTGGTGGGGGAGTATTTATGGTACTTAAATCTCTAGCGCCCATAAGTGAGAACTGTAGAGTTCTTGGAATAGGGGTGGCCGTAAGAGTTAATACGTCCACAGAAGCTCTCATTTCTTTAAGCTTTTCCTTCACACTCACGCCAAAACGCTGTTCTTCATCAATAACCAGAAGACCCAGATCCTTGAACTTGATGTCTTTGGAAGCAAGGCGATGAGTACCAACAAGAATATCAATTTCACCGGCTTCCAGTTTTTTAATCACTTCTTTTTGTTGAGCTTTTGTTTTGAAGCGTGAAATGGAAGCCACTTTAATCGGAAATGACCCCATCCTTCGAGCAAAAGTTTTGTAATGCTGTTCAGCTAATATAGTAGTAGGTACCATCACCGCTACCTGTTTGTTATCCATTACCGCCTTAAAAGCAGCACGAACAGCAACTTCCGTCTTTCCAAATCCTACATCTCCACAAACCAACCTATCCATGGGTTGTTCGCTCATCATATCCTGTTTTACAAGATTAATGGCACCCATTTGGTCCGGTGTTTCTTCAAATTCAAAGTTAGCTTCAAGTTCAGTCTGCCAGGAATTATCAGGAGAGAAAGAGAAAGCTTTCTGAGACTTCCTCTTTGCGTAAAGTAGTATTAGCTCCCTGGCAATGTCTTTGACTTTCTTCTTGGTCTGCGCTTTTTTCCTGGCCCATTCACCTGATCCAAGTTTTGTGATTCGTGGTTCAGAGCCATCTTTTCCTGAATATTTCTGAAGCTTATGTAGACTGGATACATTGACATAAAGAAGGGAATCGTCTTTATATCTCAGCACAACTGCCTCCTGTTCTGCATCCCTAACTTTGATCTTCTTAAACCCTGAAAACTTCCCGATCCCATAATCAACATGGACTACATAATCACCCATGTTCAGATCTTTCAGTTCTTTGAAAGAAATCCCGCCATGAAACCGTCTTTTTTTCGATTTTGGTCTGTGATATCTATTAAAAATCTGATGATCAGTATAAACAGCTACCTTCTGATCATGCAGAATAAAACCTTCATGAATAGTTTGTGTATGTAATTGGTAGTCATAATCTTCAGTAGGATCGCCTAACAATTCTTCGAAACGATCTTTCTGCCCATCATTATCACATAGTATGGTTGTTATGTAACCTTCCTTAGTCTGATCGCTAATATGTTCTCTGAGTAGCTTAAACGATCCATTAAATTCAGGTTGAGGAGATATTCTGAATTCAGTTGTCTTAATTCCGCCACTTTTATCAGTAAATCCACCGGTGATAGCTTGCCTGAATCTCGAGAGTTGATCAGACAGGTGTTTATCATCCACAAAAATGGATTCTGGTTTTGGAAGCTCGCTATTATCCAGCTGTTGATAAATCTGGGATGCATTGTAGAAACGCTCTTTAATATCACCCTGAATCAAAGACTCGTTTTGTAGAATAAGTAAGGTGTCGTCTGAAAGGTATTCGAGTAAACTCTGTTGATCACCCTGCATAAAACGACTTACATCAGGCACAAACTTGGCAGTCTCCAGAAAAGCAATGGATCGTTGTGAATCAGCATCAAACTCACGAATGGATTCAACTTCATCGCCAAAAAACTCCACACGAATTGGATAGTCTCCGGCAAAGGGGAAAACATCCATTATACCACCCCGGTTAGCGAATTCACCAGGTTCATTAACGAAACCAACAGGGTTATAACCTTGATCAACTAACTGCTCTTTAAGGCTATCCATTTCAATCATATCACCTTTATTGATATGTATAGATGCTTTATTGAAGGCTTTGGATGAAGCCACTTTTTCGAAAATGGCCGATGTTGAAGAAATAATGATCTTATTCTTCTTTGACTGTATCTGATCTAATGCTTCTGACCGCTGAACCAATCGTGCTGTATCGGTTACTTGCTGATTATCATATGGTTTATGATTGGTGGGAGGGAAGAGTATAGTCTTTTGGTTCCCGAGGGCTTCCAAATCTGTTTGAAGGAAACGAGCCTGATCAAAATCTGTAAACAGAACCAGTAACTGTTTGTTTTCCTTGGATAAATGATCAATGAAAAAAGAATGAGAAGAGCCAACAAGGTGACTAAAGTGCAGTCTTTTCCCGTCTGAAATCGAAATTTCAGCAAATATATTTTCAGAAAAGAGCTTCTTCAGCTTTTTCAACATCATAATTTGGCTGCCCTTAAATAGTTTATTGTAAGATGGATCTGAGCCAAATATTGTCAATACCAATTACCAACAGCATCAGACCTATGCCCGACAACAAATAAATCGGGTATAAATCTTCATAATCAGTAAAAATAATTTCTTCTATTTCTGTTTTTTCAAGCTCATCAATGGTCGCATAGATACTTTTTAATTCTTCAGTATCAGTTGCTCTGAAATAGGCACCATTGGTCATTTCTGCAATGGTTGTTAGCATATCTTCATCAATATTCACACGAACATTCTGATATCGGCGACCAAAAATAGGATCCTGAATTGGAAATGGAGCTGTGCCTCTTGTACCGGCACCAATGGTGTAAATTTTTATGCCATAGGTAACAGCAAGATCGGCAGCAGTAACCGGATCAATCTCACCGGCATTATTCTGACCATCAGTAAGCAAAATGATAATCTTCGATTTCGCTTCAGAGTCCTTTAGACGGTTAATTGAGGTGGCAATTCCCATACCAATGGCAGTTCCATCTTCAATAATTCCAATCTGAAGATCATCGATTAACTGCTTAAGTAACTCATAATCTAGAGTAGGAGGTACAACAGTGAAGCTTTTTAGGGCAAAAGTGACTAGCCCTATACGATCAGATATTCTTTGATCAACAAATTCCTTAGCCACTTCTCTGGCAGCTTCGAAACGATTTGGTTTTAAATCTTCGGCTTGCATAGAGGAAGAAATATCAAGAACCATTACTATATCTATCCCTTCAGCATTTCGTTCAACAGTAGTGTTCACAAGCTGAGGACGTGCCAGGGCTAATATGAAAAGTGAAAAGGCTGCCCATACAAATAACTTAGTCAACCAGTGAATATGGGCTCTCCAGTTGCCAGAAAGACCTGCTAAACTTTCAACACTTGAAAAAGTAAGTTGACTTCTTCTTCCTTTAAAATGACGATAAAGGGTTATTCCAATAATCAAAGGAAGTAAGCCAAAGGCCCAGAACCATTCAGGGTTTGCCCAAGTCATTCAGCAACCTCCGTTTCAGGCT
>CBFHVG010000088.1:0-13817 GCA_965659005.1 uncultured Balneolaceae bacterium | reverse complement strand
AACCTCTGACTGGGAAGGTACCCTTTGGGGAAAACCGGACTGGGCCGACCGTCCGGATCGTGACAGAACCACCTGGCTCACCCGTGAGAGAAATGAACCGGGATCTGTGTATGAATACAATGATGTTCGTGTAAATGTTCTAGCACTTGCCATAATGAATGTACTGAGAGAGCCTCTTCCTGAAGTACTTCGAAAAGAAATGATGGACCCAATTGGTGCGTCTCCAACATGGAGATGGATGGGTTATGAAAACTCTTGGGTAATCATTGATGGCCAACCCATGCAAGCCGTATCCGGTGGCGGACATTGGGGCGGTGGAATGTTTATTTCTGCTCGCGATCAAGCCAGAATTGGTTTATTGACACTTAGACGAGGCGTGTGGGAAGACCAACAAATCTTATCCGAAGAATGGGTATCAATGGCGTTAACACCTACGCCGGTAAAGAAAGATTATGGTTTCATGAATTGGTTTCTGAATACAGATAAAGAACGACTACCAGATGCCCCGGAGTCTTCCTTCTTCCACTTGGGTGCGGGTACCAATATGGTGTATTGCGACCCGGAAAATGATCTGGTTATTGTTACGCGTTGGGTGAAATCATCTGAGATGAACAATATTGTGGCTAAAGTCATTGAGGCGATTGACTGATCATTCTTCATATCCCATACGAGGTGAATACTTTGCTACCATTAAGAAGCATGATATTCGTTTTCATGAGGAAGTAAAGAATGGCGAATTAAGTAAAGTCTTCTATAGAAAGCTAGGCATCAGCATGATTAACCAAACATTCTGTGTGCCCGTTTGTGATGAGTATGATGATGTGGATCAAATGAATCCTCCCGTTTTGCTTCAGCTGCTTCTAAGAGAGATGGAATGGTTTGAGGATGCAGATGACTATCTGATTTGGTGTAAAGATCTTGGGCTTGATTCGACTTTAGAAATATGCCGTAGCATTTATTTTGAATTAAGAGAGATTGTACCTCAAATACGTGAAATATTAGGCAAAGAACTGGAAGCAATTAGTGATTTCGACTTCGAACTGAATACGGAAATTACCCAGGCTTTAAGAGCTTCAAAAATGTGAGGTCTTCATATAAACTTTATATGAGAATAGGATTATCTTCCTCCTCGAGTTTTAATAATTAATAAACCTACTCATGAAAGCATATCAAGTATCACTTATTAACGCAGTTACACTTATCGCCCTCGGAGTTTGGGGTTACTTTGCTTCTGAATCACCATCACCAACCGCATTTATTCCTGCCGGCCTGGGTATAATCTTATTGGTTCTGAATGGCGGTCTTCGTAAAGAGAATAAAATGATCGCGCACATTGCTGTTCTAGTCACACTAATAACTTTAGCGGGGCTATTTATGCCACTAAAAGGTGCTCTTGGAAGAGAAGACACTATGGCCATTGTTAGAGTTTCAGTAATGATGTTAACGACGGTTGCCGCTATAGTTGCTTTCGTTAGAAGCTTTATTGAGGCTCGTAGAAATAGAGAAGCCTAATACTTTGTTTAAACTTATTTAACACAAATTGTGCATAATCCTTCAAACTTAATTGGAGGATTATGAAACGCCTATTTGTACTTTTTGCTCTCTTTCTATTCAGCTCACTTTCTGTTAATGCGCAGAAGCATGATCATGAGCACAATCAAAAAATTGATTTCCCGGATGTGCCTGGCTACTTAACTCTGGCAGCTGATTTCCATATTCATACTGTATTTTCTGATGGCGCTGTCTGGCCAACAGTCCGGGTCCAGGAAGCCATTAGAGAAGGCCTGGATGTAATTGCTATGACGGATCATCTTGAGTATCAGCCTAAAAAAGATGACATCCCTCACCCCGACAGAAACAGATCTTTCCAGATCGCTCTTGATGCCGCAAAAAACTCAAATTTGATGGTCATAAATGGGTCTGAGATTACAAGATCAATGCCTCCGGGTCATACAAACGCTGTATTCATCTCGGATGCAAACCCCATTTTGACTGAAGATGTTGAAGATGCTTTTCAAGCGGCAAAAGATCAGGATGCTTTTATATTCTGGAATCACCCAATGTGGTCTGCCCAAAGAAAAGACGGTGTCGCGAGGCTGGATCCGTTGCACGAGAAATTTATCAGGGAAGGCAAGCTACATGGAATTGAAGTCATAAACGTTAAGCTTTATTCTGACGAAGCCCTTCAAATAGCTATTGATAATAACCTTACAATCATGGGTACATCAGATATCCATGGCTTAACTGACTGGGATTTCAATATTCCACATGGCGGTCATCGCTCAGTTACACTTGTTTTTGCTGAGGATAGAACACAAGAATCTGTAAAAGCTGCATTGAAAGCCGGAAGAACGGTTGTTTATGCCAATGAGGGATTTATTGGGCTTGAAGAACACATGATGCCATTGATGAGGGAGTCCATCAAAGTGAAATCAGCCTCATATAGAGGAGATACTCAAATTCTTGCGGTTGATATTGAGAATGTGACACACAGTGATATCATCATAAAAAATGAATCTGAGTACAATCTTCATGAGCATACTGAAATTGTAGTATTGAAAGCTCAGGATACAACCAGAATTCAGATCAAGACATTGGAGAGAAAGGATCAAGTTACTTTTCCGATAATGATCATGAATGCGACTACTGCACCTGATACTCATCCTGTACTGGAATTGGATATCGAAGTTGAATGACAAAAAGCAGGTCATCCTGAACGAATCGACAAATGGAGATGAAGTGAGGGACCTTGCAAGGGTGTGATAAGATCCTTCGTTACCTCAGGATGACTAAGGGGGCAGTATGAAAAAAAAGAGGTCATCCTGAACGAGTGAAACGAAGTGAGGGACCTTGCCAGGGTGTGATAAGGCCTTCCTTACCTCAGGATGACAGAGGGGGCAGGATGATAAAAAGAGGTCATCCTGAACGAGTGAAACGAAGTGAGGGACCTTGCCAGGGTGTGATAAGGTCCTTCCTAGCGTCAGGATGACGGATGTTTTTCTTTTTTTGGAATAGCCCATTTACCAACTGTATGATCAACTCCAAGAAACTTGATTAATTCATCATCCGGCGGCCAGATACCCAATGTCTCATAGTTTAGGAATCTCATCTCAGGGTTAACTGATTTTATTAGCTCATCTTTCCAAGACCTTCGTTTTCGTTTAATGACTTTCTCAGCCTTGATTGCATCTTGAATTGAAGAAAATTCCTCGAAATAGAGCAGATTATAGCAATAGTATTGACCCGCAAAAGTTCCTCTTTTTCCCCTATTCAAATAGTGTTCAACTGTCCTTCTTTCCAAATTATTAGTAACTCCGGTATAAAGAACTCTCCTGTTCGGATTCGTAACGATATAAACATAGTAGCTTCTCATACCCTATAGATTCGATTGAATACTTTTCCTTACATTGGCGCGACTTTTTTGATATAACATTAATAAGGTCATCCTGAACGAATCGACAAATGGAGATGAAGTGAGGGACCTTGTCAGGATGTGATTAGATCCCTCGTTACCTCAGGATGACGAATGAGGGCAGGCTGTGCCTCAGAATGACAAAAAGGCTTGGAAGACGACAAATGACAGACATCACAATACTTACAGAATCCCGCTATCTGGATCAATTCACTGCCGATCCTTATAGCCAGAATATTATTCTTGAAGATCGCTTGATCGGAGAAGCTCTTAAAAAGCATGGACTAAGCGTTCAAAGAAAAGACTGGGCAGACCCTGAGGTTGACTGGTCAGAAACCAATGCTTCACTATTCAGAACCACCTGGGATTACTTCGATAAATTCGATCAGTTTAAAACCTGGCTGGAAACGACATCACAGCAAACGACCTTCATCAATCCTATTGAGATCATAATGTGGAATATGGACAAGCATTATCTAAAGGATCTAAAAGATAAAGGCATCAATATCCCTCCAACTCATTTCATAAAAAAAGGTGAACAGAAATCACTAATAGAGCTGGTAAACGACTCAGGATGGAATGAACTTGTTTTAAAACCAACTATTGCAGGAACAGCTCGGCACACATACAAGCTAGACCCATCAAATATTGAGAACCATCAACAAATATTCTCTCAACTGATCGCTAAAGAGGACATGATGATCCAAAAGTTCATGAATAATATTGTTGAGAAAGGTGAAGTGTCTCTGATCCTGATTGGAGGGGTGTTTTCTCATGCCGTTCTGAAAAAAGCAAAACCTGGCGATTTTAGGGTTCAGGATGATTTTGGTGGTACTCTACACGATTACCAACCCTCATTCGAAGAAATTCAATTTGCTGAAAAAGCAGTTTCTGCTTGTTCCCCACAGCCTCATTACGCAAGAGTTGATATGATTTGGGATAACGAAGGAATTCCTGCAATTGGTGAGTTGGAGCTGATTGAACCTGAGCTTTGGTTCAGAAGATATCCTGTAGCTGCAGACGCGCTAGCCAGTGAAATAATCAAGCATTACTTCTGAAGCAATACCTGAAGGTCGTCTCTTTCCTGCTGTGAAATGAAAGATGTACCAAGATTCAGTTCATGACTCATTAGATAGTTTGCTCTTGGATTAGAAAAGTAGAATCGGGTTAAGGCATCCAGTTCATGATCGATAAATGATTCAGTAAACGCATGATCAATCGGTAGTTTATAACACTCTTCAATCAGATAATGAATGATGTCATCAGATTCACCATTCAAAAATTCCCTTAACATTTTCCGATCGAATAAATCAGGGTTATTCAGGGTTCTCAGTGGAACCAGCTTTCTCAATAGATGTTGGGGAAGAAACATAGCGTTGGTGATTCCCGCTCGCACCATCAGGTGAAGTCTGATCAACGCGCCAATACCTTTTCGTACATTCACGTGGCCCTTGAACGAACCAAAGCATTCAGGGTAATCGTCAAGCTGTCGCATGGATAGCCTCACTTCAAAGCTTCGGCGGTGAGCAAGAGTTGAAACGAAGTAATATGTCTCAGGTGACTTGTTCGCGGTGTTATAAGGAGGTCTTATGGATCTAATTAGCATGTTTTCCATCAAAAGAGCATCCGTTTCAGATTGACAGACTTCAAAACGAATACGCTCAACCTTGGCAAGCATCTTTCTGATTTTTCTGGACCGGGCATAACGATAAGAAGTAATCCGATTTCTTAGATCTTTTGCCTTTCCCACATAAAGCACCTCATCATTTCCATTGTACATAAGATATACACCCGGTGAATGAGGAGGGTCCTCTTTTAAAGCTCGATTTACTTTGCTCTTGGTAAGCTCATTTATATTTTCGAATAAATCGAGAGTCATACATTAATCTATCTCGAAATCAACAAAATAGATGGTCTGATCCCATATTAGATTTAATCTTAAACCAGTCTCTTCTTCAGTAACCGTGATAGTAAAAGCTTCAGTGACATCATCCTTTGATTCACGGGACATCTCAAGACGTCCAAGGTCAAGGTCTTGATTATAGGTCTGACCATTCTGACCTGTCTGAGTATTAATAATGAGAGTACCTCCATTTTCCTGGGGAATACTGAATAGTGTGTATTCACCAGCCGGAACTTCAAGATCACCAAACTTAAGATCTACTGTTGAGCTGAAATGAGTTGCTCTGTTTGCTCCAGTTCTCCAGCGTTGACCATAGGAAACAATACCGCCAAAGATATCACGGCCTCTTTTGGAAGGTGAACCATAACTCACATTGAATACTCCTCCTTTAAAGCTGAAGGTTTCTTCAACAGCACCAGAAAGAGATCCAAAAGACTGACCCGCTTTATCTAAAGCTGCGAAACGTGTCGCAATCTTATCAAAATCAACAGTTGGGACTCTTTTAACAACCAGCTTGCGGGTTGTTAATCCAGCGTCAAGCATAGCCAGATTACCATTTTCGTCAATATCCACACCCATTACACCCCTGGATGGATGGCGGATAGTCATTGAGTCATCTGCAATTTTTGCGATAATAAAATTCGATAAACGAGTACCGCTGAGTAGTTGCTGTTCAACTGTATCAGTACCAACTCTGAGTGCATTATTCAGAGCCAGTTCAAAAGGCCAGTGGACCATATCGATAAATGGAAGTGAGCCTCGTTTATTTTCAATTCTTCTGGTGTATTCACCATTTCTGCCTTGTCCGCTGATTTCAAGACTGTCACCATCTACAATTACATTATAAGTAACTTCACCGTCGCTGTTAAAACCATCATCCAGAGAATAGGTTGTTCGACTCATTGATTCTATACCATAGCCACCACCAATTTTTAATTCATAAGAATTGAAAGTGGTTCTTGGGCTTCGAAGAATAACATCAGCGGTTATGCTTGAATCAGTTTTTACAAACTGTTCAACAGCCAGCGTATCGTTACCCAGCAAGGTAACAAAAGCCGCTTCATTTGGGTTGTTAGATCCTGAACAACTTATGATCAAAAGTGAAAGAGCGACAAAAGAAAGGATTCCGTATTTCATTGTTTCACCTAATTTTTAAGAGATTCGAGTCGTGCAGCTTCAAATTCATCACCGGCTTTCCATGCTTGAAGCTTATTGTCGTTTAATACATCAACAGCAACCTTGAAGAGCAGCCTGAAGTCAGCCTCGGCACCGGAAAGATCCCAATATTCATTCACTTCATCATTCACAGTGTGATAGTTTGCGCCTGAAACAGAATCTACTACAGAAGCATAATTTTCAGGCTTGCCAATAAATTCATTCCCAGGATTAGGGAAAATGGCAGGTATGCCAACTTTGGCTAAGGAGAAGTGGTCAGATCTGTAAAAAATACCAGCACTGGGATTGGCATCCGGTTTTACTGTTCTGCCAACTTTGGCCGCTTCTTCTACAACCATATCACTCAGGGTGGTACGGCCATACCCAACAATTACCATGTCTTTTGTGGCGCCATACACATTTGTGCCATCCAGATTGATATTAGCAGATACTTTATTTACCGGCACAGTTGGGTTTTCAGCCCAGTACTTTGAGCCGAGCAAGCCTACTTCTTCTGCACTAACAGCTAATAGTATTACGCTTCTTTTAAGTCCGGATTGAAGAGCCTTAAACCCTTTAGCCATTTCAATGATGCCAGCAATTCCTGCTGCATTATCTTCAGCACCGTTGTTAATATCATCACCATCAATAGGCGTTGTGATACCCAGGTGATCGTAATGACCCGTTATAACAAGATACTCGTCTTTAAGCTCTGGATCAGAGCCTTCAATAACGCCCACTACATTCTTGCCATTGATTGTTCTGTATTCAGCATCCAGACTAAGGTTAAGTTTAGGTCCATTTAAAGCCACAGGCTCAAAATCCGGCGAATCAGCGGCATCAAGCATTTTATCAACATCCAGACCAGCTTGTTCAAATAATTGCTTAGAAGCATCATAAGTTAACCATCCATTAAATTCTGTTTGAGCAGGTTCAGTAGCATCACCGGACTTTAAATAGAATCTTTCACGACTCCAGGAGTTTGAAACCACATTCCATCCGTAACCTGCTGTAGGTGTTGTGTGAATGATAAGAACCCCTAGCGCTCCTTTTTCCAGCGCTTTTTCATATTTGTAGGTATAACGACCATAATAAAGACGAGCATCTCCGCCGAACATGTTATCGTCATAAGCTGGATCGTTATTTTTTACTATTAATACTTTACCGGCTACATCAACCCCTTTGAAGTCATCCCAATTTTCTTCGGGAGCTTGAATGCCATATCCAACATACACCATGTCTGCATTTCTAACTCTCACTTCATCTGCCTGATTCGCTGGCCATGCCATGAAATCGTTGTAATAATCAAAGCTCTGTCTTGAGTTACCACTAATCCTCAGCGATGTATTCTTATCGGTTTTTTGTCCGAGTAATGGAAAAGGCTGAATAAATGAGCCGTCTTCAACTCCGGAAGTAGCGCCAAGGGATTTGAACTCATTGATGATATAATCTGCAGCCATTTGTTCGCCATCAGTACCGGTGCTTCGGCCCATATATTCATCAGAGGCGAGCACTTCAACATGCTGCATTATTCCTTCAGCAGTTATTTGTTTTGAAACTTGTTCGGCTGGTGAAGTACATGAAATGACCAGTGCAGATATTGTGAGAAGAGGTATAATTTTTTTCATTGAGAACACACTTAATGTTTTTTGAGTAGACACCGAAATTGAGCTTTTTTACCGTTTTCCACAAGTAAAGCTTTGTAAGCCGAATCTTTCAAAGGATTCAATTATTGACTACTATTTAGTATGTCTTCGTTCAAGAATAAAAATGTGCTCATAACAGGCGGCGCAAGCGGTATTGGTTTTCTAATGGCTCAAAAAGCATTAGAAGAAGGTGCACAGACTATTGTTATCTGGGATCTGAATAAAGCAGCACTGGAAGAAGCAAGGCAAAAACTGGATCCTGAAAACAATACCATCAAAACCTATCTGGTTGATGTATCCGATCCTAAAAATGTTAGCACCTGCTCTAAACAGGTATTTACAGATGTCGGAACTATCGATATTCTTTTTAACAATGCGGGTATTGTAGTTGGTAAAGACTTCGCTCATCACACATATGGTGAAATCGAAAAAACAATAGGCGTGAACACTCTTGGATTCATGTATGTATGCAGGGCATTTCTTCAAAGAATGATCGACTCCAAAGAGGGGCATATCATAAATATTACTTCAGCAGCCGGACTAATGCCGAACCCGGGAATGACCGTTTATGCAGCTTCAAAGTGGGCTGCTGTTGGTTGGTCAGAGTCCCTTCGCATTGAATTAGAAAAGTATGATACAGGGGTTCATGTTACCACAGTTATGCCCTCTTACATTGACACTGGAATGTTTGAGGGAGTGACCCCTCCATTATTGGTTCCATGGCTTAAGCCGCATAAAATTGTGAACAAGATTTTTAAAGCTGTAAAACAAAATAAGATTACTGTAAAAGCGCCTTTCATGGTAAACCTGACACCCTTTCTGAGGGGGATTTTACCCAGCCGAATATTCGACTACATTGCTGGCAAAATCTTTAGAGTCTATGATTCCATGAATACTTTTAAAGGCAGAAATAATGGATAAAATGCCCATTGATGTTATTTATAAGAATCAGCAAGATTACTTCCTCACAGGTGAAACAAGGAATCTGGGATTCAGACTATCTAACCTGAAGAGGCTTAGAAGAGCCCTAGACAACTATGAGCCAAAGCTCTTCGAAGCCGTAAAGAAAGACCTGAATAAATCGAATTATGAAGCCTATGTATCTGAATTATCTCAGGTATATGGTGAAATCACACATGCATTATTAAACCTGCATAAGTGGGCTACTAAAAGAAAAGTCAAGGGTTCAAAAGAAGTGCTTCCCTCAACGAGTTACATCTATTCAGAGCCCTATGGGAATGTACTCGTTATTAGCCCTTGGAATTATCCAATTTACTTATCACTTATGCCTGTTATTGGGGCGTTAGCGGCAGGAAATACTGTTATTCTTAAACCTTCAGAATTAAGTATTCATACCTCTGCTGTATTGGAAGAGATGATTACCGAGTTTTTTGATTCCAATCTGCTAAAGGTTGTTAAAGGCGGAGTTGAAGTCAGTCAACACCTTCTGCAAAAGCCCTTTGACTATATTTTCTTTACGGGTTCTACTGCTGTTGGTAAGAATATTATGAAAGCCGCTGCCGAACACCTTACACCAGTAACACTAGAACTGGGAGGAAAGTCGCCCGCCATAATTGATAAAACAACAGATCTGGATGTAACAGCAAAAAGGCTCGTTTGGGGTAAGTTTCTGAATGCTGGGCAAACCTGTGTATCTCCTGACTTCCTGTATGTACATGAATCCATAAAGGATGAATTGCTTCAGAAGATGAAAGAAGAAATTCATGAGATGTATGGGGATGACCCAAGCCAAAGCGAAGATTATCCAAGAATAATTAGTGATAAGCATTTCAATCGTCTTTTATCACTTATTGATAATGCTAAAGTATTCACAGGCGGACAATCTAATGCTGCCGACCGTTACATATCTCCAACCATAATGGACAATTGTAGCTGGGATGATGCAGTAATGCAGGACGAAATTTTTGGACCAATACTACCGGTAATGAGTTATTCAGATCTGGATTCCATTATTCAAGTACTGGAAAGAAAACCTAAACCATTGGCATTTTATGTGTTCACCAGTAGCAAAGAAATCGAGTCCAAATTATTTGGAAGATTATCCTTTGGTGGTGGCGTTCTGAACGATACTGTTCTGCATCTAGGGAATAAATACCTGCCCTTTGGTGGAGTCGGTGCAAGTGGCATGGGTGCTTATCATGGCAAACACAGTTTCGATACTTTTTCTCATCAAAAAAGTATTCTTAAAAGGGGCTTTAAATTTGATTTCCCTTTCCGCTACGCCCCTTATAAAGACAAACTGTCCTGGGTTAGAAAATTAATCTAAATCAATCCAGATCGATATTCCCGTCGATGAACTTCAAATTATATTTGAAGGCATCAATGACCCAATGATCCTTATCCACAAGCGATAAGCCAAAATTATAAGACCCAACAAATTTCCTGCTATTATGTCCAGATGGTAGCTTTTTATAATGATAAGCTATGGCATAGCAGAAAACATGAGCCTCATGTTCGTCAATGGAAATATCAAAATTTCCAGCCTGATGATGCACCTGTTCAATGTCTTTCAAACCATCCTCCCAGGCACCAGCTATTTGTTCGGGGTTCATCTTAGTAGGATAACCACCTGCCATGGACGTCACATCAAAGTGAACTTCAGGTCCGAAACAAGACTTTACAGTATCCCAGTCCTTTTCATCTGTCCCGTTAAATAACCTAATCACAGTGGTTTTAATCTTCTCCCTTTGCACGAGTTCTTCATGTATCATATCCATCTCCTATTAATTCAAAGATCACTGTGTGATATATACCATGAGATATTAAATTGTAAGGCAAAAATCTATGGAAACTTTCAAAGCCTTTTATGTTGAGGAAAGCTCTGATGGCGAGTTCACGCGAAGCGTCAGGGACGTTCCGTTCTCATTTCTACCTGATCACGAGGTATTGATTCAGGTTCATTATTCTGACCTGAATTACAAAGACGGACTTTCGGCAACCGGCAATAAAGGAGTTAGTAAAAGTTATCCTTTTATTCCGGGTGTGGATGCTTCAGGGATTGTTGTAGAAGATAAATCAGGCAAGTTCACTGAAGGAGATAAAGTAGTGGTCACTGGCTATGATTTGGGGCAATCAACTTGCGGCGGATTTGGAAGCTACATCCGAGTGCCATCAGAATGGGTTGTACCGCTTCCTGAAATTATGACCCTCCAGGATGCCATGATTCAAGGAACACCGGCATTCACCGCTGCCTATGGAGTAATGAGATTACTTCATATGAATATTGATCCATCAAAAGGACCTGTTTTAGTGACTGGAGCCACCGGGGGCGTTGGTTCATTCGCTGTTTACTATCTGGCAAAGGAAGGTTTTGATGTTGTAGCTTCTACTGGAAAACTAGAGCAAAGTAATTCTCTGACATCATTAGGTGCGAAGGAAGTGCTTCATCGGAATGAATTTTATAATCAATCCACTAAACCACTATTAAAAGGAAGTTGGCAAGCGGTATTTGATACCATTGGTGGAGAAACGCTGGATACGGTTATCCGGCAAACAGCACATAATGGGACAATCGTTTGTTGTGGTAATATTGGCGGACACAAAATTGAGACCAGCATTTACCCCTTTATCCTCCGGGGAATTGGATTATTAGGTGTGGATTCCAGTAATACCTTAATGCCGAAAAGATTGAAAATATGGGACTTCATGATGAAGCATTTTGACGAATCACTTCGAGATCATTTTACAGAGATATCTCTGGATGAACTTGAGCAGTATTTGATGAAGGTGCTAAAGGGCGAGCGAAGCGGTCCTGTAGTTTTGAAGCACCATCATTAAAAAAGCCGCTCCGGAAATAATCCGAAGCGGCTCAAGTATGACTCTCTCTCAACCACTTATAAGACCGAATCAAAGACAACTCCTTACAAATTATTTTAAAAATATAATGGACTATAAAATCCCATCTAAAACGCGCATTGGTCACGTTCACCTGAAAGTGGCAGATCTTGAAAGAGCCCTGGGCTTTTACAGCGACTTATTAGGCTTTGAACTGATGCAGAAATTCGGGGACTCGGCTGCTTTCATTTCAGCCGGCGGTTACCACCATCATATTGGATTAAATACCTGGCAATCCAAAGACCAGCCCCCTGCACCAAAACAGTACCCGGGATTATTCCATACAGCTATTCTTTATCCAGAAAGGAAAGAATTGGCAAAAATACTTCACCGGCTAATTGAGGCAGATTATCCTTTAACCGGAGCTTCAGATCATGGAGTTTCGGAAGCACTCTATCTGGATGACCCCGATGGTAATGGAGTCGAACTTTACTGGGATAAACCACAAGAAAAGTGGCCACTTGATACAGATGGAAACCTTAGCATGGTTTCAGATCGTCTTGATCTCAAAGACTTACTTTCAGAATTAAATTGACCATTTGTGGAATATTCAATTTTAAAGTGCCTTAAATCTCTGAGTTCTATTCTTACAGCGATATGATTCATATCGTTAGAACCACACCCTCATCAGTTTTTATTGGTGAGGGTTTTTTGTGTGGGTGAATTGTAATTGCACTATTTATTAGAGCCATTTTTTGATTAAGAGCACATCTTTGTATCAAATCTTAAATAACTTGCAGCTCTTCATTTAAAAGCCTTGATTGTATCCTCTTATTAATACCATAAAACCATTTTGATGAATACTAAAGCATACGCTGCTCACTCTGCAACCACTGGCGTGGAGCCCTGGAATCTAGAACGCCGAACACCAAAGCCGGATGATGTATCCATCAAGATTGACTATTGCGGTGTGTGCCATACGGATCTTCATTATGTAGAAAACGACTGGGGGTCTACACGCTACCCTGTTGTTCCCGGACATGAAATTGTAGGTACGGTATCTGCCGTTGGCTCAGAGGTAAAAAATTTCAAAGTAGGTGACGTGGTTGGTGTTGGTTGCATGGTCGATTCTTGCAGAAGCTGTTCTTCCTGCGATGAGGGCTTAGAACAATACTGCCTGAATGGTTTCGTGGGCACCTATGGTGGGCGCGATAAAGAAGGAAACCCAACCTATGGAGGTTATTCAGATCATATCGTAGTTAGCGAACGGTTTGTACTGACAATTCCTGAAAAGCTGGATATCAAATCTGCACCACCCTTATTATGTGCGGGCATCACAACATATTCTCCTCTTCGTCATGTAAATTTATCCAAAGGCGATACATTAGGCGTTGTTGGTATGGGCGGACTCGGTCATATCGGAATAAAACTGGCCAAAGCTATGGGGGCTGAAGTAACCGTATTCACACGATCTCAGCATAAAATTGAAGAGGCCAAAAGAAATGGCGCGGACCATGTTGTGGTGAGTACCGACGATGATCAAATGGCAGCAGTTGCCGGAAGCCTGCAATACATATTGGATACTGTACCGGTAGATCATGATTTCAACCCTTATATGGAAACCCTAGTTGTAGATGGCACTTACATTGTAGTAGGGCAGGTTGCTCCAATTAATGAGCCATTAAATGCATTCCACCTCATATTTAAGAGAAGGTCTCTGATGGGATCATTGATTGGAGGTATTCCGGAAACGCAGGAAGTACTCGATTTCTGTGCTGAACACAATATCAGCTGTGATGTGGAAATGATCAGAATGGATGAGATCAACGAAGCCTATCTTCGAATGAAGAAAAGCGATGTGAAATATCGTTTCGTGATTGATATGTCAACCATTTGATTCTTTCAA
>CBFHVG010000087.1:0-24158 GCA_965659005.1 uncultured Balneolaceae bacterium | reverse complement strand
GCTATTGCATTTATGGTAAGTAGAAGACTAATGAGTGTTTCTTCAGCTTCCTCTTTACCATCAGCTTTTTCTTCACGCCACTTTTTAAGCAGGTTGACCTGAGAGCGATGTAAGTGATCCATTGCTTTACTTCGAAGCATACTTGAATAAAAGTGATTGCGTCTCCTTTTTTCCATTGGGACTTCGATAAGTGTATCCAGCATTGCGCGTGTCTTTCTTAGCTCGTTGAGGAACATATTGAGAATGGTCTCACGAACCTCTTCATCCGAAACCAAATCCGCATAAAGAGTCATGATTTCTTCATTGGTTGCAGCTAAGCTGGTATCAACGTTAGTTAGTACATAGCGAATAAAAGGATCGTACTTAACAGCATCTTTGAATTTCTGGAATTCTGTTGGCTTCTCTTCCATCAGTTTTTCCAGACTGCTACCAACGCCATACCAGGAAGTCATATTAAATCTGGATTGTGCCCAACTGAAGACCCAGGGAATGGCCCTCAGATCTTTCAATGTTCGCTGGCCGGTTCTTCGTGCAGGACGAGATCCAATTTTGGAACTTTCAATGGCATCAATTGGAGTTGCTTCGCCAAAAAAGGGTATAAAATGAGGGTGGTGAATAAGATATTCATAAGCTTTCCTGGAATCTGAAGATAATTCATCCAGAATATTACCAAGTTCGTGAGAGCTGGTGGTTTTACTGGCATCTATTAGTGATTCAGCCGTTGCACCTGCCATCAGCAACTCCAGATTATAGGTCGCATTGATTTTGTTGGCATACTTTTGAGAGATGGTTTCACCCTGCTCAGTTAAGCGGATATTCCCATCAACGGAACCATAAGGAAGGGCCTTCAGGAACCAGTGAGTCGGTCCTGAACCGCGAGATATTGATCCCCCTTTTCCATGGAAAAATTGAATATGAACTCCCATTTCTTTTCCAAGTTCGGCATGTCTGTGCTGAGTTTTATACAGTTTCCACTGACTGGTGAAAATTCCACCATCCTTGTTGCTGTCGCTATAACCAACCATCACCTGTTGTGTAAGGCGTTTTTGCCCGCTCAGCTCTTTCTGGAGTTTCAAAGACCTCTGAGTAAAGGGGTGCTCTACAAAGGCTTTTAGAATTGATTTTGAGTTCGTTAAATCTTCAATGGTTTCGAAGAGAGGAACCACAGGTAATAAACAAGCAGGGCCTTCTTCAGTCTGAATAGTGAGTCCACTCTCTCTGGCCAGCAGGTATACCGATAAGAGATCAGTTACTGATCTGGTCATACTCACTATGAGAGATCCCATAGCATCTGTCCCATATTTGTCGATGTGTTCAGCTGCAGCAGATAAAGCAGATACAACTTTTTCAGCTTCATCTCCCAGGTGAACTTTTGGATGAGTAAAAGGCCTATTGGTTTCTAGCTCTTTATTTAGGAACAGGTGTCTCTCTTCAAAAGTCCAGCTTAAATAATCCCGTCCGTTTTCATTTGCTGCTTCCAGTAATTGAGAAATGGCTTTATCGTGAAATGCACTGTTTTGTCGGATGTCCAGATGGGCAAGATGGAAGCCAAAGGTTTCAACAATACGAATGCAGTTATTGACATCAGAATAGGCGATGGCAGATGCTCCATATTCAACAAGTCCTCGTTGAAGAATTTTTAAGTCAGCAACTAAATCGTCAGCATCTACATAACTGTAGGATTTTTCATCCAGCTCAGATTCATCACCTGAGGCACTTAATGGGAGTTTAGCCAAAAGTAATCCGGTAAATTGGCGAAAGAATTCTCCTTTATTTCTCCAATATGCCTGTTGGCCAAGATCTCCAAGCTCAGCCATGAGTTCTTCAGTTCTGATGGCCATTTCTTCACACGCATCATTCGAAGAAAAAGTGAAACTCAGTTTCACAATTAAATCCATTAAACTTTTCTTGATTACCAGCATAGCGTTTAAGCGAAGCTGATAAAGGGTATATCGAGTTACATCGGCGGTAACAAAAGGGTGTCCGTCTCTATCGCCACCTACCCAGTTTCCAAAGCTAATTTTCGGCTGGTGCTCTGAATGTTGAATGAGTTCAAGGTCGTAACCCATGGCTTGCCAGGCCTGTCTCAACCTGTTATCCAGTAAAGGAATTACTTCAGGAAAGACAGTAGAGAGGTAATAAAGAATATTTCGCAATTCAGACTCTACATCTGGTTTTTCGAGGTAGATTTCACCGGTTCTCCAAAGTCGCTCAATTGAGAGTTTGATATCCTTTCGGATCTGCTGTTGCTCAACCTTGGTATACATGCTGTTCTCTCTTTTAACCAGCAATAGGTAGATTTGTCGATGGTGTTCAAGAACAGTCCAGCGCTTAGCTTCAGTTGGGTGTGCAGTTAATACAGGTTCGACTTTAATATCCCCAAGGTGTTCGGCAATCTTATCCGGGGAAATACCCTCTTCTGCCATTGTTTTGAGGTTATTAGCCCATAGACCATTAATCTTATCCATTGATTTTGAATTCTCAATGATCCGTCTGTTCTGAACAGCACCATTCACCTCCACCATGTTCAGTAGTTGGAATGTGATGGAATAAACCTGAGCATGTTTTGTACTGAAAAACTGATTTATTTCTGCATCAAAATTATTTATAAATGGGATGGTTCTGCTGAGTTCTTCTTCCCCTGCCTCGATGAGTACTTCTCTGAAACATTCGAGTACAAATTCAAGATCTTGATATGGTTTCCCCAGCTTCTCTTGAAGTAGTTCTAGTGATTCTGTCATAAGTCAATATGTGAGTGAGTTCAGGATAAAAGTAAGAATTTCGGGTTTAGTTAACTGTTAATTCCCGCCACCCATTAGTGGTTCATCAAATGCTCTTATGCTGGCATTTGGTAGTCCGTCAGGGAAGTTTGTTTTGACCATTTCAAATGCATCTAAAACGAGTTGAATATGCATTTCTTTTGAATTCTGGTAGAAATGCTGAGCAGCTTCAGATAGTTTTGGTTTTCCATGAAGTGGTTTATCTGAGATGCAAAGCAAAGTGGCATTAGGAATTCGATACCTGAAACCATTTGCCGCCACTGTTGCTGATTCCATATCTATGGCAACTGATCTGCTCTGATGAATTTGTTCTTCTGTACGAGATTTTGAAAACTCCCAGTTCCTGTTACCTGTTGTGAATACTGTTCCCAGTCGATAAGTGAGATTGTACTTGAATAGCACTTCTCTTAAGTAAAGATTCAACAGATAATTTGGTGCAATCGGGATAGAGGTAGGCAAGAGGTCATCCAGAACGCCATCTTCTCTCATATATCCGCTGGCAAGGATAAAGTCTCCAATTTCCTGATGGTTTCGAAGCCCTCCACAGTGCCCAACCATGATCATTGCATCGGGTCTTAATACGGCCACATGATCTGTAATAGTTTTCGCATTCGAAGGCCCGACGCCAATATTAATGATCGTAAACCCACAATTATTATCGCCTTTATGATGATAAGCAGGCATCTGAACCCCTTCACGACTTGGTTTCACGCAATCAGGGAATTTTTCTTTGAATACCTCAATGTGCATGTCATAATTCGTAAAGAGGATGTATCTCTGGAAGTCTTCAGCTTTTGTACCGGTATAATGCTCAAGCCTGTTAAGAGACAAGTCCATGCGTTCTGCTGAGAATAGAAATAGTTTCTTTTGAGTGAAATCCCAGTTGTTTTCGTCAGAATTATCCAGGACTTCTGGGTCATTAAGATTCAGAACTTTTCGAGAAGCACTTACGGTAATTTTTGCGCCCATTTCAGCAAGTCGCAATAATTCACGAGTCAGGTACCATTTATATGCTGTTGGGTCAGCAAATTCACCCTCAATTACAGGATTATGCTTCGACCAGGAACGTTCAACAGTAACTTTAGGGTACATACCACTACTAAACACATCCACCATATAATCGCACAGGTCATGAATTCCTTCTTTTAATTCGATGGATGAGTTAAAATTGTTTTTATGTAGTGTTTTACTATCTGGCATATATTGATTAGATGACAAATAAGAAATTCCAATTTACTCTGGCCCCCTGGAAAACCACTGAAGAACGAGTGGAATATAAGACTAACATATTCAATTTGATAAAAAGGGATATGTATTATGAACAGGAGAACCACCATGGATCATTTTATTCCATTGACCCACCTGATTGGATTAATGTTATTGCTTTAACTCCCAAGAATGAGATTGTCCTCGTTGAGCAATATAGATTCGGAATTGAAGAAGTTACTCTGGAAATCCCGGGAGGTATGGTAGATCCAGGTGAGGATGCTTTTGAAACGGCAAAAAGAGAGCTTCTTGAGGAAACTGGTTTTTATTCTGAAGAATGGGAGTCACTTGGGAAAGTTAGTTCCAATCCTGCTATTCAAACTAATTATACTCATACTTATCTGGCTAAAAATGCTTACCGAAAGCAGGATCAAGAACTTGGTACTCACGAATTTATAGAGGTGCATACTATTCCTTTCGATCATTTTCTGGAACTGGCTAAAAAGGAAGAGATCCATCATGCTTTGGTTCTCTCGGCTATTGGTCGCTACTTACTGATGAAATCATAGTCATTCAGAGCGAAGCGAAGAATCTTTAAGAACAAAGGCTGGTGCGAGTAAACAAAGATCCTTCGGCGCGTTGCCCGCACCTCTGGATGACTTAGTAGTCTGGAGGCCATTTACCATAGAGCATTTTATTGTAGTAACTAAATGTAGGATTGAATTCATGAATTAATCTTTCCTTCCATTTCCTTGATTTCCCTTTTATCAATTTCTCTGCAGAAATTGCTTCATAAGCAGATGGAAAAGTGTCAAAGTAGACAAGCAGATAACAGTAATATTTTCCGGCAAATGAATTAGAATCACCTCTGCATTTGTAGTGCTCTAAAATCCTTCTTTCAAGTGAGTTTGTAACACCGGTGTATAATACTTTATGTGATGGGTTTGTAGTTATATAAACATAGTAGTCCATGGTTATTAGACACTATTTATATGGTTTTCTTACAAATCATTTCTATCCATTAAAGTCATTCAGAGCGAAGCGATGAATCTTTAAGAACAAAGGCTGGGGCGAGTAAACAAAGATCCTTCGGCGCACTGCCGTACACCTCTGGATGACTATAAAATAGGACAGTCATTCAGAGCGAAGCGAAGAATCTTTTAAAACAAAGGTAGAGGTGATTTAATAAAGATCCTTCGGCGCACTGCCTGCACACTTCTGGATGACTTTGGAGAGCTGGTTAATCCTTTGTCTAACAATAGATTTGCATCCCCCTTCAGTTTTTAGTTATCATTTTCGGTTTCAAAATATTGATGTTGGCCGAAACGATAGCAACAGAATTCATGGTTGTTGTCTGCCAATTCAATAATAAAATTTAACAGAAATATGATAGCTACAGGTTCAAAAATAGACACAAAGTTCAGTATAAAAGTTGTTCAGGGTGGAGAAGAAAAGGAAGTCAATTTCTCTGATCTGCTGGATAAGAGAACTATTGTATCTGTATATATGAAGAACAACACATCCAGCTGTGATAAGCAAAATGAAAGTTTAGCTGAACACTCAGATTGGTTTGCTGAGAATGGCTATAATTTGATTACTATCAGTAAAGATAGCTGCGGTTCCCATAAAAAATATGCCGAGAAAAAAGGTATTAATTATACCCTGGCTTCTGATCCCGAGTATAAATTTTCTGCAGCTACTGATTCAATAGTAGAAAAGAAAATGTACGGCAAAACTTATGAAGGACCTTCACGTTCAGCGTTTGTAATTGATAAAGATGGTACTATTTTGGGTGTCATCGAAAAAATTAATGCGAAAGAACACGCAGCTGAGCTGAAAGAACTGATCAGCACTCTATAAAATACATCCATGAAAAAACTCGTCATTGTAGAATCACCGACAAAAACTAAAACGATTTCAAAGTTCCTGCCAAAAGGCTATATCGTTGATTCTTCGATGGGTCATATCCGTGACCTGCCATCATCTGCAAAACAGATTCCTGCAAAGTATAAGAAGGAAGACTGGGCCACCCTTGGGTTAAACCCCGAAAACAGATATGAACCTATCTATGTGGTGCCGCCGGATAAAAAGAAGGTGGTTAAAAGACTGAAAGACGAGTTAAAGAAAGTTGATGAACTCATTCTTGCGACGGACGAGGATCGTGAAGGGGAAGCTATCTCCTGGCATTTACTGGAGGTTCTAAAACCAAAAGTTCCGGTTAAAAGAATGGTATTCAATGAGATTACTAAAGAAGCTGTTCAGAACGCACTTGAAAATACCAGAGACATTGACATGGATCTTGTATTTGCTCAGGAAACCAGACGTTATTTAGACAGACTCACTGGGTACACAGTTTCACCACTGCTATGGAAAAAGATCTCACCCAAATTGTCGGCAGGTAGAGTACAATCAGTTGCTGTAGAATTCCTGGTCGAACGTGAGCGAGAGCGAATGAAATTTAAATCAGCTTCATACTTTGATCTTCAGGCTATGCTGAATAAAGAAGGTGATAAACAAGAGTTCAAAGCTGACTTAACACACCTGGATGGAAAGCGTTTGGCAACGGGTAAAGACTTTGATGAGAATACAGGTAAGCTTAAGAAGCCGGATTCAGTAGTACTACTAGATGAGCCTAAAGCAGATGATCTGGTTGAAAAATTGAACAAGGCTGTCTGGTCTGTTTCTAATATAGAAGTAAATAAACAAAAGCGTTCGCCTGCTCCTCCCTTTATTACCTCCACGCTTCAACAGGAAGCCAACAGGAAATTTAATCTATCTGCAAGGGATACGATGAGCGTAGCACAAAAGCTCTATGAGAAAGGCTTCATCACTTATATGAGAACTGATTCTACCCGTCTGTCAGGTCAGGCAATTGATGCTGCTCGAAATGAGATAGAATCGAATTACGGAGCAGATTATCTGTTTGAGCGTGTTAGAAATTACTCTAAGAAAAGTAAAAGTGCACAAGAAGCGCACGAAGCTATAAGGCCATCCGGTAATAAATTTATCCATCCTGAAAAAAGTGGTCTTCGCGATATTGAACTCAGGTTATATGATTTGATCTGGAAACGAACTATTGCAACACAGATGGCAGACGCTGAACTGGAGTTCACAGGAGTCACAATTACTGCAACCAATAATGGTACTTCTGCTGATTTCAGAACAAGTGGTAAACGCATTCTTTTTCCAGGTTTCTTTAGAGCATATGTAGAAGGAAGTGATGATCCGGAAGCGGCATTGGAAGATCAGGAGAACCTACTACCATCATTTAAAGTTGGTGATTCAACAGATCTAAATGAATTGAAAGCTATTGGCCATGAGACAAAACCACCGGCCAGATATACAGAAGCGACACTTGTTCGTGAACTAGAAAAGCAAGGCATTGGTCGACCCAGTACGTATGCTACAGTAATTGGAACCATTCAGGACAGGGGTTACGCCAAAAAAGAGGGTAAAATGCTGATCCCTTCATTTACAGCATTCGCAGTTACTGCACTGCTTGAAACCCATTTTCCGAATCTTGTGGATAGTCAGTTTACATCCAATCTTGAGGATAAACTGGATGGCATTGCTAATGGAAAGATCGACCCTGTACAGTATCTGAATGATTACTATCTGGGTGAAGGAGGTCTTAAAGCAAGAGTTGAGACACAGGAAGGAATAATTGATCCTCAAAAAGCAAAGTTGCTTGATCTGCCGTTGGATGGCCTTGAAGGCATCGAAGTATTTGTAGGCAGATTTGGTCCATATGCTAAAATGATGAAGGATGGTGAAGAGCTGAAAACATCTTTACCAGTTGATATGGATCCAAGTGATATTACGGTAGAAAAACTTGAAGAGCTCATCAAGATATCCGAGGATGATGATAAGCCGATTGGGGTTCACCCTGAACATGATGAACCTGTATTTTTACTTTCAGGGCGATATGGTCCTTATGTTCAATTGGGCGAAGTTACCGAAGACAATAAAAAGCCAAAGAGAGTATCTCTACTTAAAGGTATGTCACCAGAAGATGTTGATCTGGACATGGCACTAAAATTATTGTCGCTACCAAGAAGTTTAGGGAATCATCCAGAAACAGGTAAAGAAGTGAAAGCTGGTGTAGGTAGATATGGACCATTTGTCGTTCATGATGGTCAGTTTAAATCACTCACGAAAGATGATAACGTCCTTACTGTTGGATTAGACAGAGCCGTTGAGTTAATCAAGCAGAAAAAAGCACCTAGAAAAAGTTCAGAGATAAAAGATCTTGGTGCACATCCTAATAACGGAGACTCTATCAAAGTTATGGATGGACGCTATGGACCTTACATCAAGTACGGAAAGAAAAATATTGGCCTTCCGAAAGACGTCACACCGGAAGATCTGACAATCGAAAAAGCCGTTGAACTGATCGCAGCTAAATCGAAATAGTTTTTCTAATATCGATAAACTATTTTATTTGATCATCGAGAAAGATTCCAATGCAGAAACGATCCGATTTTCACTTTAGCTATCCACCCAATATCCAGGAATTAGACCTGGCTACTATGGTAAATATGTACCGTAGCCGAGGTGAGCCACGTAAAGCTCCAGCTGGCGAATTCTTTTCTTGTAGCGTAACGAAGAAGTTACTCAAGGAAGCAAAATGGTGGTTTGGTTTATATTACTCTCAGAAAGCTTGGGACCAATTACTTACAAAAGGAAGTGAAGGGTTTCCACTCACTGATGCTGAGCTAACTATAATGGGTCATGTTTATATCTGTGAAGATGATGCCCCTCATCGGGAAAATATTGAGGCTAAATCAGGCATACTTCCAAAGCTGGCATATCTCATTATAAATGACTTAAAATCTTTTGGATTGTTTGATGAAGATGCGGAAGGTTATTTGAGAATTACTCCAAGGGGGGAAAAAGCATTACATGGAATAGCGCGTCGTATATATGAAAAGAGGTTTATGCCGGAAATGCTTAAAGGCTATGAAGCTCCTAGCGATCCCTCTATTGAAAGAGCTAAAAAACCGGACGACCAGGCTAGCTTATTTTAATGCCATTCCGGCTATTTCTCTCTGTCTGTAATAAGACCACCTCACCCTTTTGATTTACAGCACCCAAAACAAGGCATTCACTCATGAAAGGACCAATCTGTTTTGGAGGGAAGTTAACGACAGCTACAATTTGTGTTCCAATAAGTTCCTCTTTGGAATATAAATCAGTGATTTGAGCTGATGATTTTTTGATTCCTATATCTTCCCCGAAATCAATGAGCAATTTATATGCCGGCTTATTGGCTTCGGGAAAGTCTTCAACGTTCTGGATGGTTCCGGTTCTGATATCAACCTTATCGAAATCATCCCAGGAAATCATCAGTCCTCTTCTATATTTTCAACTTCAATCGTTAAATCCATGAAGTTGTTTTCAAGGTTGATGTCGGCCAATCTTTGACTTGGATCAATGATAATACGATTGATTTCATCAGAAGATGTTGGGATTTCAAATGAATATGAGCTTTTTACCCATTCCCAATCCTCCAACACAGTTCTCTTCATATTGTATTCGTTGGCTTTTTCGCCTCTCATTAGTCTTATGGGTATATAGAACATTTCAGTTGAGCCATCTTTGTATTCAATCATTACATCCAGTGGCATTGGGAACTGAGTTAATTTACTTAGGTAAATGTTCGTTGCATTACCGTTTGCACTAAGTGAATCTACAGAGTAGTCGATAATTTTAGTCTGGTTTACGAAATAGTCGTGGTACCAATCCAGGACCATACCAGACTCCTTCTCCATTACTCTAACAAAATCCTGAGATGTGGGATGTTTTAGCTTCCATGTGTCATAGTAGTTAAGCATTCCTTTTCTGAATGTTTCTTCTCCAATGATGTAACTCATCTGTCTGAGAAATATGGAGCCTTTATCGTAGGCAGCAGTCCCATAAATACCATTTCTTTCGAAGTGATCAGCATGAGTATCCAGCCCTTCTTCAAATCCGCTTTTAACAATCATGCGGTAGTCACCGTATGTTTTTCTGTATGGATTTCCTTCATCGCCAAAGAGATATGCCATTGTTTCAGCGGAGGCAAATGATGTAAAGCCTTCATCCATCCACGAATAATAACTTTCATTGGAAGCAAGTACGCCCTGGAACCAGCTGTGATAAGCTTCATGCACTGTAACACCAACCAAGCTTCTAAATGAGCGGGCGCCAGTGATCATGGTGAGCATAGGATATTCCATTCCACCATCACCACCTTGAACTACGGAGTACTGTGGATATGGATATTTACCAAACCTTTGATTAGCGTACTCAAATAACTTAACTGTGTATTCAGGCAGCATTTCCCAATTTTCTATATAGGCCTTTTGTTGTTCAGCTGTTCTATTTTCTGCCAGAACACTGTCTTTGTCTAATTGATAGAAGAAGTGAAGTTTTGGGCCATTGGGTACTTGAGCTGTTGTATGTACATAATCTGGATCAGCTCCCCATGCAAAGTCGATCACATTCTCAGCCTTGAAATTCCAGTGCAGTTTTTTACCTCGTGGCTGTTTGATTTTTTTACCATCGGTATCATAGCCATGCCCAATTTGTTCAGGGTTCTGAAGAACACCCGTTGAAGCAACTACATAGTTTTTATCGATGTGGATAGTGACATCAAATTCACCAAATACACCATGAAATTCTCTTCCGATATACGGATTTGGATGCCATCCCATATAATCATATTCGGCTAATTTGGGATACCATTGGGTCATGGTAAATTCCACACCTTCGGCATTGTCTCGTCCAGATCTTCTAACTTGAAGAGGTACTTGAGCGTCCCATTCCATCTCAAGGGTTGTTGATGCACCGGGTTGAATTGGAGTCGCCAGGTCTGCATAAAGAATGGTCCCTTCAGTAACAGGATTTAGTGTTTTACCATCCTGCATAAGGCTTTTCACTTTTTGATAACCGATTTCATCTTCATTTAGATGTAAGATTCTGTCTTGCACACGACGGTCTGGATCAGGAATGGATCGAGAACGAACGTCCATCATAGAGCCTGGCTGAAATGCATTAAAATAAAGGTGATAGTACACACGATCTATTACATCAGGTGAGTTATTAGTGTATACCAAAGTTTGCTTCCCTTTGTACTGATGCTTCTCAGTATCTACGTCGATATCCATGGTATAATCGACATGTTGTTGCCAGTAATTATAGCCCTGGTTTTGGGCTGTTGTGTCAAAAGAAAACAGAAGAAGTACAATGAAGAGCGTTGTGAATCTTATCATAAGATGATTGTTATTTTTTCCGAAAGTATGATTATAAGGCCTTTATTAAGGCTTTTTCGTCAAAAGATTTAAAACTCATTTCTGCTATTGAAAGCCCTGCTAAGGGTTACTTCATCGATGAATTCGAGTTCAGTACCCATCGGAATTCCGTAAGCAATTCGAGTTACTTTAACGTTATAGGGTTGTAAAAGCTTGTTGATGTAATAGGAGGTTGCTTCACCTTCTGCATCCGGGTTGAGAGCCAGGATAATTTCATTAATGGACTCATCTTTTGAAAGTCTTTGAAGTAATTCACGAATACGAACATCGTCCGGACCTACATTTTCAAGAGGAGAGATCACGCCACCGAGTACATGGTATTTACCTCGAAACTCATTAGTCTTCTCGATGGTATTTACATCATTAAATTCTTCGACCACACAAATAGAACCGTTGTCTCTTTTGTGATTAGAACAAATTGAGCAGGGGTTGCTATCGCTTACAGTACCACATTCATCACAATTAATGATGTTCTTTTTTAGCTTGATAAGAGCTTCGGCAAGGCCAATAACATCTTCATCTTTCGCTTTCAAAAGGTGGATAGCCATTCTTTGGGCCGACTTACGCCCAGTACCCGGAAGTTTTGCCAGTTGCTCAATAGCTTGTTCCAGTAATTCAGAAGTGATTTGCATGAATTATAAACCGAATTTAGACAGGTCCATACCTGGCATTCCACCACCTGGTATCATGTCCTTATAAACTTCCTGAATCTTAGCTTGTGCTGCTTCCTCAGCTTTTTCAATAGCTTTATTACAACCGGCAACAATCAGGTCTTCTAGCATCTCTTTGTCTTCTTTATCTACAACATCTTCATCCATGGAAATGGATACAATCTGTTTTTTACCATTGGCTTTTACTTTTACCATTCCACCGCCGGCTTCTGCTTCTACTATTACCTGATCCAGGCTGTCCTGAACCTGCTTCATTTTTTCCTGCATTTCCTGCACTTTGCCGAACATATCGGCCATATTTAATCCATCCATTTTCGAAATAGTATTAGTTTAATATTCTAATTCGGCACCAAAGGTCTCCACAATGCTTTTAATCATGGGATCCCTTTTCTGTAAGTTTTTAAAACGCTCATATGGGCTCAATGATTCACCCTTATTTACTTCAGATAGTTGAGCAACATCAATATTGAGGCTAAAAGTACAGCCGAAGGTTCTTTTAAGGCGCTTAACCAAATCTGTCTTTTGTTCAATGATCATCTTTTCAGCAAAGGAATGCTCCACTTTGATAGTTAGATCCAAACCTTTCAGATCAACGGGCTCAACTCGTTGTAGTAGTAAAAGAAATGTAGGAGACAAATCATCTTGATGCTGCTCACAGAAGCTTGGCCATTTCTCTTTAATTTCTTCCAAATTGTACTTTCGGGCTGTGATGCTTACTTCTGCATTTTCTTCACTTAACTTTTGCTCAGTAGCCTCTTCAACAACCACTTTCTGAGTATGCGCATGAACTTTGGCTTTTAGCCCTTCATTTAATGATCCATTTCCAGCAGCTGAGCCGTTGCCCAGTGATGGGGTGCCAAAGAAATTTACAGCATCTGTCTCAACGGTTTCAGAACCATCAGATTTGGTAGAATCCTCATTAACCTCGTTACTAAGTTCTTCCTTGTTTTCGGAAGTGATTACTGGTGGTTGTTCTCCATCATCTTCATGAGCTACGGATTCTTCAGAATCATTATTCTCAGCCTTGGATTCAGAATTAGTTTCAAGATCGCTGATATCAGGCTCTTCTACAGACGCATCAGAGACCTGGTTCAGGAAAAACTCAGGTTTTTTTTTTAAGGCATCGAGTTCGGAAAGCAGTTTATTTAGCTCTTCGGACCGTCCCATATGCATCAGTTTAATGAGCATAATTTCAAAGATGATTCTGGGTTGTTGAGCATCTTTGATCTTGATCTGAGTATCACTTACCAAATGAAGAATACGCATCAAATCTTCACGGCTGAAGAGTTTTGCCTGTTCAGCATATCGTGCTTTGGTTTCATCAGAAGCTTCAACCATGAACATGTTTTGACTGTGATGAGCGATATAAAGATTCCGAAGGTGTTCAGCCAGTCCAACCAGGAATTCCTGAATATCATAACCTTCCTGAAGCACATTATTGAAAAAATTGAGTCCGCCATCTGCATCATGCGCATGAACGAAACCCAGGAATTCGAAGTAAAGATCAGAACCAACTACGTTTAGAGCCTGTAGTAATTCTTTGTATTCAATATTAGTACCGCAGAATGCAATGGCCTGATCCATTAGACCTAGCGCATCTCTTAAGGCGCCATCTGCTTTCTTGGCAATAACATGAAGAGATTCATTATCAATGCTGATGTTCTGCTCTTCAGAAATTTTCTTTAGACGATCTACGATTTCAGCAACTGCAATTCTCTTGAAATCGAAGCGCTGAACCCGCGATAAAATTGTAGGGAGTACTTTGTGCGGTTCCGTGGTTGCGAATATGAAAATCGCATGTTCAGGTGGCTCTTCCAGTGTCTTAAGCAAAGCATTAAAGGCTGCTTTTGAGAGCATATGAACTTCATCCACAATGTAGATTTTATATCGTCCATTTTGTGGAGGGATGCGAACAGATTCCCGAAGATGATGAACATCTTCAACTTTATTGTTTGAAGCAGCATCAATTTCAGTGATGTTGAGTGTCTGATTGAGCGCCTCTCCATCAACATTTTCTTCAATTTGATTAATGGTTCTGGCAAGCACTCTGGCCATGGTAGTTTTACCAACACCTCTGGGACCGCAAAACATATAGGCATGCGATAGACGATTTTGCTTAATCGCATTTTGCAAAGTACTGGTCACATGCTCCTGAGAAACAATATCCTCAAAAGTGCGGGGGCGGTAGGTTCTGGTTAGTGCTTTATAGGTTTCCGACATGCAAGATTTCTCCTCAGGGAATGTACAAAAAATGGTCTAATGATTTAGTCGGATTTGGACTGATTATTTAACTGAATTGAAGTACCCTCTATAAGCGTCAAAAAATCATTTTGAGAGATATTCAGGCTTTCTAAAGCTAATTTCAAATCTATCAATGGGTCATTCTGCCCATCATCGGCAAGAGGAAATGTTCCATAATGCATACCGATACTTTTTTTCGAACCGATATCCAGGTGTGCTTGTGCGGCTTCTGAAGGTGAGACATGAATAGGCGACATAAACCACTCTGGTATGTATGCTCCGATTGGAATAAAAGCTAAATCAATGGATGGAAATCGTTCACCAATTTCTTTGAAGAGTTCTCCATAACCGGAGTCGCCAGCGAAGTAAAGCGTATCGGTAGGAGTATCAAAAATATAGCCAGCCCATAGTGTCTTGTTTCGATCAAACATTCCTCTGCTTGAGAAATGTTGTGCTGGTACGGCATGAATTGTCATGGATTCATTTACGGAATGTTTTTCCCACCAGTCTAGTGATACCGTTTTTTCGATTCCGATTTTATTCAGATATAAATCAACTCCCAGAGGTGTAAGGAATAAGGGATCATGCATTTTCTTTAACTCAAGAACGGTTTGCTTGTCGAGATGATCGTAGTGATTGTGAGAAATGATGACCACATCAATTTCAGGCAAATCCTCAAAGGCTATTCCGGGAGGCCTGAAACGTTTTGGGCCCATAAATTGAAAGGGACTAACTCGTTTAGACCAAACAGGGTCTGTAAGAATATTTAATTGGTTTGATTGAATTAAATAAGTTGAATGATTCACATAAGTGATTCTAGTTGAGTCTGATCTGGAAATGGGTTTTTCACCATAAGGGGCATCTTCAAGACTTAATTCATTCCATTCACCCTGGTCACGATTGGCGATCCATTTTAATAGTTCTGTAAACGAAGTCTCCTGAACATTCCCCTTATTGATAAATGTGGTGCCATTGAAATTGTCTGTCTTTTCACCTTTGTAACCAGGAGCTGATAAGATAAATGATAGTAGCACCCCAACAAGAAGTACTACTACAGGAATTGCAATAAAGACACTTAGAATTAGTCTTGGCGACATTTAGTTCATTGCCTTTTCAATATCAGCAACTGACTTAGGAACATCTGTGAAGTTCTCATAACCATCTTCAGTAATTGCGATATTATCTTCAACACGGATGCCTCCAAAATCAAGCATTCCTTCCAGTTTAGATTTGTTTAGGAATGGTGCTTTTTCTGCATCTTCAAAAGCAGGGAGAAGTAAGGCTGGTATAAAATAAAGACCGGGCTCAATGGTAATCACCATACCTGGCTGAAGATCTCTTCGTGCTCTTAAGTATTGTATACCCGGTCGGTCGATGCGCTCAACACCTTTAGGATATCCGCCTACATCATGGGTATCCAGTCCGAGAAAGTGTCCTAGTCCATGAGGAAAGAAAAGTGCGAAAATATTTTTATCCATTATTTCATCCAGATCACCTTTTACGAGATCCATATCCTTCAAACCCTGCATCATAATTCGAGCGGCATTCAAATGCAGATTCTCCATTTCAACACCTGGTTTCGTATCAGCGATACATGTATCCAAAGCGTTAACTACTGCTTCATAAACACCTGCCTGTACGGATGTGAATTTTCCGTTGGCTGGATAAGTTCGTGTATAGTCAGATGCATAACCATTGAATTCAAATCCTGCATCGGTGAGAAATAACTCACCATCTTTTACCTGAGATTCACTCTGTACATAATGAAGAATGGCACCATTTTTACCAGCAGCGAAAATGCCATTATAGGCATCCTGAAGGAGGCCATGTTTCATTTGAACAGCATCGAAAATAGCTTTGGCTTCATACTCAAACATACCTGCCTTCATTGCCTTCATCAGAGTAATATGAGCCTCATTATTAATCTTACAGGCATGTCTCAGCTGATCGAGTTCCCAATCAGTTTTCATGAGTCGGCAATAGGTTATCGCATCAACTAATGTTTCTGTTTCTACTTTTAAGTCCCTGTCAAGATCTTCCAGAAATTCTGCCTGTTCATCATTCAGACAGTAGATGGTTTCCGGGTTAAGGTTTCTTATCACATCCAAAAGTTCATTCGCATAATGGATGTGGTCTGGCTTGTATTGTTCTTTGTAGGATTCCATGCTTTTGACATAGCCATGCCAAACAGCATAGTTTGCATCACGCTTTGGCACAAAAAGGTGATATTCTTCTTTCTTGAGATCCAATAATAGCTCACACTCGGGCTCATTAACTCCGGTTAAATAGAGGAAATTCGATTCCTGTCTGAACGGGTATTCATAATCAGTGGCATAGCGATGAAGCACATTGGCTCCTTGTACATAAACTAGACCATTCTGGTTGTCATCGAATAAGGATAGAAGTTTTTCTCTGTGGAGATGATGCATGATAATATTCGCTTAAAGACTTGGTTGGATTGCGAATATAGAATAAATATCACCGAATCGCTGACTAAGATTGAGACAAGATAAAATTGTAAAGCTCTTCAAGTTTGTCTTGTATAGAGTAATCAAAACCCTCAGAAAATACAGGCATGAGATCAATACTGCTAAATCCATTGTCTGAATATAATAGGCTGTTTGACGGCTCACTTTTCTGTATAAGATTTAAGTCTACGGAAAGAATAGCCTTATTTTTTCCCTCTTTATTATAAACCACATTTAGCCTTGTACCACCGTTAGGTGTCGAACAAAAAGCGAAGGCAAATCTATGTTTCTGACTATAAGGGATTACCTTGTAATAACCTTGCAGATGGAATTCAGCGGGGGCTCCATCGAAACTGAAATAATGAATATTTTCAGGTGTTACGGATGTTTGATATAGCTGTATCAATTCACCAAGAATCCATTCATCGAGACTGACCTTCATTTGAGAACCACAAAACCCACGTTCTGACCAGTAAGCCCATTGATCGTAACCATTAAATGGATTTAATTCGAAGGGAATACTTTCAAGAACCTGATCTGAATTCTTTATATCAAACCAGTGGTCAGTGATGCCATTTGTGATAAGTAAGTAGTCAGCTTCAACGTCTGTATTATACTGGCTTATCTGCAGGGCAACAGCGGCATCCAGACTGATATGTTCCGCTTTACATTCAACTAATACTTTTGGCTTAAAATTGTTGTCATAGCAAATGATATCTGCTCTTGATTTATGATCTCTATGGTCAAGATTGATCCCCGTTTCGGCTGAAATTCTATTCAGAGACCAATTCAGATTATGCCTTAAAAACTCAATCGTTTTAAGCCTTACTCTTTCTTCAGGCAGGTTTTTAAAATGAGCCTTTGTTATTGGATTTCGAAGGCGCTTTTCCCCATCTCTATAAATCTGGATGGGGTAATGTGTAAGCGAAGGGCTGTGCACGATTATTTTTTGGCTACAGCTACTTTTTCCTCATGTGTCTTCTTGTTCAATAGAGCTTGCTGTACAATTGAAAGCACATTGAAGATGAGGTAGTATAAACTCAATCCTGAGGCAAAGTTATTGAAAATGAAGAGTAACATGAATGGAAGGATGTACTGAAACATTTTCATCTGCGGATTTGCAGAAGCTGCTCCACCACCACCCATACCACCGGTTACCTTAGATTGAACAACCATTGCACCGGTCATAAGTAGCACAAAACCAGCTATAGATGGTCCCATGAATGGGATAGAAAATGGAAGATTGATAATGTAATCAGGTGCAGAAAGATCAGACGCCCAAAGGAAATCCTGTTGCCTTAGAATGATAGAATTCTGGAAAAACCTCCAGAGTGTGATCAGAATCGGGAACTGGAGCAGCATAGGCAGACATCCTCCCAAAGGATTCACTTTAGCCTTTCTGTAAAGCTTGAGTGTTTCTTCCTGTGATTTCTGAGGATTGTCTTTATACTTATCCTGAATCTCCTTCATTTGAGGCTGAAGCTCACGCATGTTAGCCATGCTCTTGTAAGATTTAAAGGTAAGTGGAGAAAGAACCAACTTAACCACAACGGCGAAGATCACAATGATCCAACCATAGCTTCCAATAAAACCACTGAAGAAACTGAAAAATGGTATGACAGCAAACTTCACAAAGGGTTCTGAGAAGAATCGCATCCAGTTATACCCAACTTCAACCATTTTGAAAGTTGTAGGGTCAAAATCTTTTGTGTCTTCGTATGTAAGTGGACCAATAAACAATTCATAACTCACAGTTCCATCATTGGGAATTGGAGTTTGAACAGCTGATCTATACTCATGACGAGTCAGAACTTCATCAGCTTCGCCACTTTGAGCACCTCTCAGAATAGCTGCATTACTTTCTGTAACAGGTTTGATAATCTGACTGAAGAATTTAGTCTTTGTAGCTACCCAGTCAATTTTACCGTTGAAAGTCGTTTCATCGGTTCCTGCATCAGTCAATTTGAACTTATCAATTTCATCACCGGCGAATATATAAGCCGCTGTATTCAACCCGTCTTGAACAGGGTCTTTCTCGGTAGGTTGAAGAGGGGATGTCCAGCCGAAATCAATTGAACGACCAACAATATATTGAGACAATCCAATGAAGCGAACATCCAGATCTATTTCATATTTATCGGAGTAGAATGTATAGGTATACATTATCTGACGACCGTCACCAACTTTCAGTGCATATGATAGTTCAGCTGTGCCTTCTTCTAGAATGACATCGGTGTTGTATTGAGAAACAGGAGTGAAGAGAATATTCTGAGTTTCAACATTATAGTTCTCCGTACTCAAGAATCCGATGTTATAAACGGAACGAACAGAGTCATCAATCATCTGAATGGGTAAGCCGCTCCAGGTCTGATACTCATTCAATTCAATAGCTCTTGGACCAGCACCCAGGTTTGTAAACTCAGCAGTATAATAAGGTGTGACAACTTTGGTAATGATAGTATCAGTCGCGGCGGTATTTCCGAAAAGTCCGAAGTTGGATTCGACTTGTGTTGCTTCCCGAATTTCGGGCTGTTCTTCAAGATCAACTTGAAAATCTTCGTCTGAAGTACTGAATTGTTCTTCAGCTGCAATACTGTCTTCTATTGCGACTTGTCTCTGGCGTTCTGCAATTTCTTCAGCGCTTGGCATGGTAAAGTAAAACCAGCCAGCCATTAGGAAAAAGATAAGTACTAAACCAGTTGCTGTATTTCTATCCAAAGTATTCGGGAATTAAGATTCAGATTTTTTGAGGGAGATACGCTTACGCAATTGTTCGAGAAGGGTTTTAACACTTGAGTTAACCACCTCAAAGTCCACATCAACTGATTGTGCCATCAACACCATATGTAAGCCAACTTGCTGTTTATCAAGCTCAGGAAGGATAATTTGTTGATTCAAGCGAAATGCTTCACGCATCAGACGGCGGATTTTATTTCTGTGTACAGCGTTGCCAAGTTTCTTTTTTGAGATAAAACCAACCTGAAACCCTTCCTGGGCCTCGGGGTAGATTTTATATCTCAATACAATAAAAGGAGCGCCAAGGCGCTCCGATTTTGAAAATAGTCTGTCGAAATTACGTTTACCACGTAATATGAGGGCTTTGGGTAATGTAACATTACCCGATTCCTCCGAAGGGGCGCTATTTAGCTCCTTTAGGTTCATCACTAACAGTAAGCCTATGGCGGCCTTTAGACCTGCGGCTGTTTAAAACATCACGTCCACTCTTAGAAGACATTCTTTCTCTGAAGCCGTGCTTATTTTTACGCTTTCTGTTGCTGGGTTGAAAAGTGCGTTTCATGGAATTATAATTTTTGAGATCTCTGCTTTTGCAAAAAGACTACTAAGATAGTGACTTTTAACTAAATTTTGAACAATTATTTAAAACTCTATTTGGTTTAATAGTTTGGCAGTATTATTGCACTATATGAACATGAGCTTTTAGGTTTGAAGTCATATAACCTAAAGGTTAACTTTAGAATCTGTATTTAAAAACCCCTCGCAGGAAAAAAATTATATGCAAGAATTTGTTGGTAAGATTTTATCCAAAGTATTTGGCTCAAAGAGTGACAAGGATATTAAAACTATTCAGCCTATTGTAGAAGAGATAAAATCTTATGAAGAGGCCATGAAAGCCCTCTCAGATGATCAACTGAAGGCTAAAACACAGGAATTCAAGGCTGCGATTACTGAGGCCACTAAAGCCATTGATGAGGATATCGAAACCCTCAAGAAAAAAATGGATAATCTTGAGGATGCAGATCTAAGTGAACACCGCGTGATGGGTGAAGAGCTGGACGCACTTGAAAAGGAATGGCTGGATACTGTTGAAAAGAAACTGGATGAACTGCTTCCGGAAGCATATGCCGTTTTGAAAGACACATGCCGTCGTTTTGTCGGTAAATCCTGGGCGGTGGCAGGAAGTGAAGTAGAATGGAATATGGTCCCCTATGACGTGCAGCTGGTTGGGGCCATAACTTTACATCAGGGCAAAATTGCTGAGATGAAGACCGGTGAGGGTAAAACACTCGTAGCCATTTTCCCTGCTTACCTGAATGCTCTTACGGGTCGAGGTGTACACGTTATTACAGTTAATAACTATCTGGCAAAGAGAGATGCTGAATGGAATGCTCCAATCTTTGCTTTCCATGGCTTAGAGGTTGATTGTATTGATCACTATGAACCAAACACAGCTGAAAGAAGAGCGGCCTACAGAAAAGACATTACCTATGGGACGAATAATGAGTTCGGCTTTGACTACCTCAGAGATAATATGGTGGTAGAGAAAGAGCAACTGGTTCAAAGAGAACATCATTATACCATTATTGATGAGGTTGATTCCATCCTTATTGATGAAGCGAGAACCCCGCTTATTATCTCAGGACCGGTACCACATGATTCGCAGTCTGGCAAATATGTTGAGATGAAGCCAAGGATTGAGAATCTGGTTAAAGCACAGAAGAAACTGGTAGCTAACCTTGTTCAGGAAGGTCAGAAGTTGCTAGATGAAGGTGATGAAGTGAAAGCCGGACTTGCCCTTTTCAGAGCTCAACGTGGTTTTCCAAAAAATTCACGTCTCCGAAAAATGATTCAGGAGCCCTCAGTTCAAAAACTTATTCAGAGAACGGAATCGTTTTACCTGCAGGACAATGCCAAAAACATGCCTGAAGTTGATGAATATCTCTACTATGCAGTTGATATGAAAATGAACTCCATAGAAATGACAGAGAAAGGTAGAGATTTCGTAACTCAAGCAGGTGAGGATCCCCAGTTCTTTGTGATACCTGACATGGGGACTGAAACAGCTATCATCGAGAAAGAAATCGAGGAACTTGCCGAACAGAAAGTTGGGGAAGTGGAAAGCAATACTGATTTCAGCGAAGAGTATAAAGAGAGAAAACTGGAAGAAGTTGAGGCTGAAGTAGCGCTTGAAAAAGAGAAAAAATTCGTTGACCTGAATCGTCTATTTGGTGAGCGTGCTGATCGTATTCACACTGTAAACCAATTACTAAAAGCTTATACCAACTTCGAAAGAGATGACGAATACATTGTAGAAGGCGGTAAGGTTCAGATTGTGGATGAGCATACCGGTAGGGTACTATCAGGACGACGATATTCTGATGGATTGCACCAGGCTATTGAAGCCAAAGAAAATGTTAAGGTGGAAGCAGCTACCCAGACTTATGCGACCATTACTCTGCAGAATTACTTCCGTATGTACCATAAGTTATCTGGTATGACCGGTACAGCCGAAACGGAAGAAGGGGAATTCAATGAGATTTATAAACTGGATGTAGTTGTTATCCCTACCAACAGGCCTATTGCCCGTGACGATATGGAAGATCTCGTGTTCAAAACGAAGCGAGAGAAATTCAACGCTTCTATAAACAAGATTGAGGAATACCATAAATCAGGTCAGCCGGTTCTGGTAGGTACAACTTCGGTAGAAGTGTCAGAAACGATGAGTCGTATGCTTACACGACGCGGTATTAAGCACAACGTATTGAACGCGAAGCAGCACGATCGTGAGAGTGAAATTGTATCTGAGGCCGGACAAAGAGGTGGTGTTACGGTTGCTACGAACATGGCTGGTCGAGGTACGGATATAAAGCTTGTTGAGGAAATCAAGAAGATTGGTGGTCTGGCTATTCTGGGTACTGAAAGACATGAATCCAGACGAATTGATTTGCAGCTAAGAGGTCGAGCGGGGCGACAGGGAGATCCAGGAGAAACGCAATTCTATGTATCACTTGAAGATGATTTGATGGCCATGTTTGGTTCAGATCGAGTAGCATCAGTGATGGATAGACTCAATTTTGAGGAAGGGGAGGTGATCACGCATCCTTGGATCACAAAATCTCTGGAAAGAGCTCAGAAGAAAGTGGAGCAGAACAACTTCAGTATTCGAAAAAGACAACTGGAGTATGATGATGTTCTTAACAATCAGCGAAAAGTAATTTATGCGCTTCGAAAACATGCCCTTCATGGTGATCAGCTAAGAAATGATCTGCTCGACATGCTTGAGGATTTCGTTGAAGGGATGGTATATGACTTTGCCGGGAATGGTGATTTCGAAGGTCTGCATCAGGAAGTTCTGAGAAACCTGGCTGTTGATGCCGGTTACAATTCAGAGTGGTCGGATATGAGCGAAACAGACCTGGTTGATCATATTATTCGAAAAGCACTTGAAGCCTACAATACAAAGGAAGATAGGATCAGTGCGCCCCTTTATCAGGTAATGAAGCGCATCGAAGAAAGTGATCCGGAAAATCGACCAAATAAAGTTCAGGTCATTTTTACTGATGGAATCAGAAGAATCAGAGTGGTAGTTGATGTAAATGCTGCACTTGAAAATGAGGGACGTGAAGTAGCCAGAGCGCTTGAGCGTACCGCAGTTCTATCCATAATTGACGACAAGTGGATGGAACATTTACGTGAACTGGATTCGGTTAAAGAAGGTATTGGTCTTAGAGCTTTTGGTCAGAAAGATCCGCTATTAGAATACAAGCGAGAAGCTTTCGAAATGTTCAGAGTGTTGCTTGAAGAAATAAACAAGGATGTAGTTTCAATGGTCTGGAAATCAGTTCCGGAAGTTTCAGAAGAAGCTTCAAACCTACAACAAGCTCAACGTAGAAAGTCTCGCTTCGATATGGAAAAGGCACAAGCCTCACATGCCGAAACTACGAATATGGGAATTCAATCTGCTTCAGGTCAGCCTATTCCAAACGGAACTCAACAAAAAAGAAAACCGGTACATGTTGATAAAGAACCCGGTCGAAATGATGTGGTTTCAGTCCAGAATATGTCTTCAGGAGAGGTAAGAAAAATCAAGTGGAAGCAAGCAAAACGTCTGGTTGAAGAAGAAGGATGGATACTGGTAGAATCATAAATTTGTTTCGGGACTTGAGCTAAACAAATTTTATCATTATCGTATATTAACAAATTGTTAAGTAACCTGTTCAGATAAAACTTGGAAGTATTAGGGATAGAGATCAGTACCTCGAAAATCAAGGGCGCCATTGTTGATGTTTCTAATGGGGAATTGACCACAAAAATAATAACTGTTGATCCAGTCAAAGAACTGGAACCGCATAAATTGGTTTCCAGAATTCACAAGCTATCCAAAAAAATTGGATGGAAGGGGTTGATTGGGTGCACATTTCCCGCGCCGGTAAGAAGAGGTATAGTACTAAGAACAGAAGGTATACATGAACGCTGGGTTGATGTAGATGCAGAACATTTGTTCTCAGAAATCACACACGGTGATGCGACTGTAGTTAATTACGCAGATGCCGTCGGTCTTGCAGAAATGAATTATGGCTCAGGACGATCAAAGAAGGGGACCATACTTGTTTTGACTATTGATGAAACCATTGGTTCCAGTTTATTCTATGATGGGCGATTGGTTCCAAATCTTGAATTAGGACAGATTGAGCTAAGAGGTATCACAGTTGAAGATCGTGCTTCCAATAAGGTAAGAAAAGAGGAGGGGATTAGCTCTAA
>CBFHVG010000086.1:0-4361 GCA_965659005.1 uncultured Balneolaceae bacterium | reverse complement strand
AATGGAAGAAAGAATTTTGACATAAGAGCAATGGACGCCGGTTTTACTGATATTGGTATTAACTTAGGTACGTATAGGGTTTATAACATGATTCTACTTGGTTACAATACATCCCTCCCATCTGATGTATACCGTATAGGTTGGGCTATAGGTGCTGAGCAAACAGTAGAAGATATATTTCCTAATTGGGCTAATCCGGATTATTATGTTAATAAAGAATTGACAATTCAACACCATTTCGAAGGTGATTTTGATAGAAAATTGAATTTGTTATGGTCATATAAGTACAACTTAGGTAAATACATTGGGGATAATTTTTCAATATATGCTGGCCCAAGTTTAAACATGTTAGTTAGCCGAGTGGATGGTAGTGATGATTATACTTGGTACTCGATTTGGTCTCCAAGCAGAAAAGGCCGACAATATAGATTTTGGGTTGGTGCTACTTTAGGTATAAGGTTCTTTAAACAAAAAAGACTTCCTAGAACTGATAGAGACTATGATTGGTGGTTTTAATTTTATTAAACTTCTGTGATCTATTGAACTAATAGACTACGTATCATTGTTATATAGCGAAACAAATTTACACAACAATGAAGTTTACATATATCATCTTATCAGTTTTAATTCTTTTTTTAGTTGCAGCTTTTACAACAATTGGAGCCTCAGAGACAGATCATAGTCATAATGAAGAAGATTTCTTTACCGTCCAACAAGACACAACAAAGCCAAAGAAAATTGTGAAGTCTGATGAAGAATGGAAAAAAATTCTAACTACAGAACAGTTCAAGATTCTTAGAAAAAAAGGCACTGAAATGCCTTATATCAATGAATACTATAAGAATACAGAAGAAGGAACATATGTTTGCGCAGCTTGCGGAACTCCTTTATTCAGTTCAGATCATAAGTATAATAGCAGCAGTGGATGGCCTAGTTTCTGGCAACCTATAGATGAAGAAAATGTGATTGAGATAGAAGATAGATCTTTATTTATGGTACGAACAGAAATATTGTGTGCAACCTGTGATGGTCACCTGGGTCATTTATTTGATGATGGTCCCAATCCTACTGGTCTGCGTTTTTGTATTAACTCTGCAGCCATGAAATTTAAAAAAGCAGATAAAAAAGATTCCTGATATTCATAGAATATTATCTTTTTAGGGCTATACTCTAGGATAACAGGCTAGTTTATTTACTCATAATTAAGACAGGAAGATTAATGAAGAATCAGGTATTGATTGATGCTCAATTTAATCCAAGGATCAAAACATATTTACTACTAAATGCTGTTTTAATTTCTGTATTTACCTTTATTGGTATTCCATTACTCCCTATTCTTCTGCTTATTGCGCCCTATTTTATAGGTAAATACTATGATAATTTAGAATGCCAGTTAACGAATCGCTCTCTAAAGTTCAAGAAAGGCTTTTTAGTTAAAGTTGAGAGAACTATCCCGTTAGACAAAATTCAAGATCTCACCTTTAAGGAAGGGCCAATTCTGAAATGGCTGGGTCTTAGCATTCTACGAGTTGAAACAGCAGGAAATGCTACTCAAGGAACAGCTGACTTATCATTAATTGGCATAGTAGATGCTAAGCAGTTTAGAGATACTGTTCTAGACCAGCGTGATAAGGTTACAGATAGCTCATCTTCTTCAGCATCTATAGATGAAAGTGAATCAATGACTGAGATTCTAAAAGATATTAGAGATTCACTAAAACGTATTGAAGACAAAGCACTTAGCTAGTTCATCTATATAGTTTAGCTAAATCCCACTTCTGTATAACTTCCGTAATTAAAGCTTCAATTACGGCATTAACTTTATCATAGTATTCATTTGCCTTAGCCTCTTCGAAAGTTGGGTAACCTTGCCCCTCTTCATATAGACCAATTGAGGATGGGAATGGATAAGCCGACCAAGATGATCCTTGAGGATAAGGTGTAGCCATCTCTTTGCCTGTGTACCATTCTGGGTGAATATGCTCCGGCACGATGGCTTGTATATAAGCTGTTTCGTTATTTCCACTATGTCCACCATTTTCGCCAAACACATCAAAAACAACTTCAGAAGCCACGCTCCACCAGTTAATAACTAATATTCGTATCTCTAATTCTTCAGACATTTCAGATGCAACAGACTGTAGAATAGCTGTTTGAGGTCCACCATGCCCATTTAGCACTATTATGTTCATAAATTTATTCTTCTTCATGCCAATGAAAATGTCTTTAATGAATAATCTGTAAGCATCTTCAGAAACACTAAATGTGCCCGGAAAAGCTGCTAATGAACCTGTAACTCCATAATTCAATGTAGGGGCTATCATAGCATTTAATGACTCGGCGAGTTCCATAGCCATAGCTTCAGGAGCAATATTATCAGATCCATTAGGAATAACACCATGTGGTTCTAATGTGCCAACTGGGAGCAATACGGTCTCTATCTTGTCTGGTACAAACTGGGAAAATTCTAGCCAGTTTATATAATTCATCTCTCTGGTAGTTGGACTGTCTTGTGCAAAAAGAATGTGAGTGCTCAAGACAAGCACAAGAATTAAACTTAATCTTTTCATGATGTTTCCATTTTTTTATTTAGGAAAAGTTTTCTGTTAAAGACGATCAATAAACACAAGGCTAATCCCCATTGTAACACGATTGTTGCCACTGAAAACGCACTTAATGGATTGTACCAGGTATCTGGTGCGTATTCGGTTGCTGAAAGATATATCCACCAACCAAGCAGAGTAATTACCTCAACTGGAACAATATATTTGATAATAATTTCCCACCAACCTCCTAACTGAAATCCTCCCTCATCTGTATTCACACATTCATCTCTAAATTTATGTGCTCCAAATTTGATCACTGCAAATGATATAAATGCCCCGGATACCATCAACCCTACGCCCCATACAAAGTCCTGATTTGCGAAGAAATTCAAGTTCAATGCTGATGGAAGACCAAAAAGGAAGCCTGCCAAACAGATTACTATAGTCGCTTTTTTTCGATCAAATCCATTATCTACAAATACTTTTACTACCAGCTCAATCATTGATATTAGACTTGAAAATGCTGCAAATGATAAACCTAGAAAAAACAGAATGGCAAAAATTTGTCCCCCTGCCATCTGATTAAATAATTGAGGCATCCAAATAAATGTTAGTCCCGTAGAAGCTGGGCCTGACGTTTTCATTACTTCTAAGATTTCTTGATTAGTCATAGTCGAACCCAGAGTACCAAAAACAGTAGAGAAAATAATTACAGCAGATACGAGAGAAATGATGTTGTTACCAATACCGGTCTGAAATGCAGATATTGTAACATTATCCTGAAGGCGCATATAAGCTGCATATGTAAGAATAAGACCCCAAGCTGCACCTGTATCCCATGCATTCTGGGTTAAAGCTTCTAACCAGATTTGAGGCTCTTTTAGTGTATCCCAGTCTGGAGTAAATAGATAGTTAATACCAATTGAGCTACCCTCTAGAGTTAGAGCTCTTATTAGCGAAACAAATAGAACCAGGATAAGAGATGGAATGAGAAGCTTATTTAATCTTTCGATTGATTTAATTCCTCTAACAATCACAAGTGCTCCAGCAATCATGACACCAGCGTGCAATATAGACGGTGTTAAAGAACCTTGAAATCCATCCCAAATTGTTAAAGCTGACTCATTGCTTTGAGGTAATGTCCCGAATAAAGCTTGTCCGAGGTAATAAATACACCATCCTGCAACAACACTATAGTAGAACATAATAGCTGTAGCTACAAAACCAACAAAACCACCCATCCAGGCAAATTTATCACCTATCAGTTTTACAAAAGAACCTATAACCCCTCTTCTACCATGTCGACCCATGCCGTATTCTGCTATGATTAGAGGTACAGACCATAGAAACAAGAAACATACCCATGCTATCAGAAAAGCTCCTGCCCCTTCTTCACCGGCATTTTGTGCGGCAATTCTTGGAAATCTCCAGATATTTCCAGTACCGATTGCAATACCAAGCACACTTAGAATAAGGCCTAGTTTAGAAGAAAACCGTTCTTTGGTAGGGTTAGCCATGTAAAATGATTTTTTTATAAAAATAGGTTGATAATTGCATGGGGTTCACATGCGTTATGGGTATCTTCAATTTTGAATCAAAAGCAGTGATTCCTATAATTGCACTCTTTCGAAATCATCGATAAAGTGTAGCGACAATTACCCAAAAAGATTTGATCGGATAATATTCAATCATGCTGAATAATCATAAAAGTACCAATAAAATCTTGGCCCTGGCCACTTTTCTGCTCTCTCTAATTATTTATTCATTAACACTAGCTCCAACTGCCAGTTTCTGGGATGCAGGCGAATTTATAGC
>CBFHVG010000085.1:0-11117 GCA_965659005.1 uncultured Balneolaceae bacterium | reverse complement strand
AAATTTCTACCGAAAAATGAGATCTAAAGCCCTCCTCATTTTGATTGAATTTGAGTACGATATGAAATGAGTCGGAAATACAAATTCAGAGATCAAAGCTACCCGCACTTCATAACTATGACGATCATCAATTGGGTAGATTTATTTACAAGGTCGATTTACTGTGAATTAGTTCTAAAGAATCTACAATATTGCATAAACAATAAGGGTCTGGAGGTTTATGCTTGGTGTATAATGCCGTCTCATATCCATATGATTATTGGAACATCAAACGAACCTATGCAAGGAATTATAAGGGATTTTAAAAGCTATACATCCAAGTTGATGATTGACTGTATTTACAATAGTATGAAAGAGAGTCGAAAGAACTGGTTATTAAAAATGTTCAAAGAAGCTGGTTTGAGGAATGGAAACAATAAAAAATTTCAACTATGGCAACAGCATAACCACCCCATAGAATTGAGTTCAGACAGAAAATTCAATAATTGTATTGAATACACTCATCAAAATCCTGTTATAGCGGGCTATGTTAGAAAGCCTGAACACTGGAGGTGGAGTTCAGCAGTTGACTATGCAGGCAAAAAAGGTTTAATCGAGATTAAACGATAATCAAAATGATACTTTGAAACATCAACATGACATAACTCTAGCGCAAGCGCCCACTCGTGCTCAGATTTAACAGCTTCACATTTTTTTACCGCGCTCTTGCATCTCAATCATTACATTCGTTTCCTATACATTCTTTGTAAAGCTAACTAATAGGTGATTTATGAACGTAGTGCGCTCTTCCACAATGCTGATTATGGCAGCATTTCTTATGCTTTTTTCCATTGATACACATGCCCAAAATCTTTTTGGACATGGAGTTGAAACAACCAATCCGACTGTAGACCCGATGCTTTTAGATGATCTGGAATACAGAAACATCGGCCCCTTCAGAGGTGGGCGATCTGTAGCCGTAGTCGGGCATGATGCCAACCCCTATGTATTTTACACCGGATTTGCGGGTGGTGGTGTTTACAAAACCGTGAACGGCGGTAATACCTGGTTCAATATATCCGATGACTATTTTAAAACAGGATCTGTTGGAGCCATTACCATTGCGCCATCCGATCCAAATGTGATTTACGTTGGTATGGGTGAAACCGATATCCGTGGTAACATGAGCGCTGGTGATGGTATGTATAAATCTACCGATGCAGGTAAAACATGGACACACATCGGTCTTGGTCAATCTAATTTTATTGGCGACATCGAAGTACATCCAGATAACCCAGATGTTGTTTGGGTAGCGGCAATGGGTCAGTTATTTGGTACCGAAGGCAATGATGAACGTGGAATTTATATGTCCAACGATGGAGGCGAAAACTGGACACGTGTTCTTTATGTAAACAACATGACTGGTGCAGTTGACATTGGAGTGGATCCAAACAATCCTCGAATCCTATTCGCAGGAATGTGGAGAGCCTACCGCTCGCCTTGGGAAATGAGTTCAGGTGGTGAAGGATCAGGACTTTATATGTCAAAAGACGGTGGTAAAACTTGGTCGAATATTTCCAGCCGCCCTGGTTTACCAAAAGGTACTCTTGGAAAAATTGGTGTAAATGTATCTCCAGTTAATTCCGATATCGTTTATGCAATCATCGAAAATGAGAATGGCGGTTTATTTAAGTCCACTAATGGTGGCGATACCTGGAGAAGAGTAAGCGCTAACAGAAATCTGCGTCAGCGTGCATGGTACTATTCCAAAGTAATACCTGATACACAAAATGAAGATATTGTTTATGTACTGAATGTTGGCTTCTGGAAGTCAACTGATGGTGGAAGTAACTTCAGTAGAATTGGAACACCGCATGGTGATCATCACGACTTATGGATCTCACCTAGCGATAGCCGCAGAATGATAATCGGTGACGACGGTGGCGGACAGATTACTTACAACGGCGGAACTTCCTGGAGTAGCTATTACACTTCAGCCACAGCACAGATTTATCAGGTATTTGTTGACAATCAGTTCCCATATATGATTTATGGTGCCCAGCAGGATAACTCAACCTTTGCAATCCGAAGCCGAACAGGTGGTGGTTCAATTGGTGAGCGCGACTGGTGGCCGGTGGCCGGTGGTGAGTCAGGATATATAGCTCCCGATCCGGAGAACCCTGATGTAACTTATGGTGGTTCATACGGTGGTTATTTTAATAAATATGATGCAAAAACCGGAATGAGCGATCGTATTGATGTTTGGCCAGATAATCCAATGGGTTCAGGTGCCGACGTCCTCAAGTATAGATTCCAATGGACCTTCCCAATCGTTATCTCTCCTCATGATCCGGATGTACTTTATACTACATCTCAGCATGTACACCGTTCAACTGACGAAGGAATGAGCTGGGAAACGATTTCTGATGACCTAACCAGAAATGACAAAGCTAAGCAGGCTGAGTCTGGTGGACCAATTACCAAAGATGATACATCTGTGGAATACTATAATACCATCTTTACCTTTGTCGAATCACCTATTCAAGCTGGTGTTCTTTGGGCTGGATCAGATGATGGATTGATACACGTTTCTCAGGATAATGGTGCAACCTGGACCAACGTCACTCCAAAAGGCATGCCTGAAACGATGATCAGTATCCTTGATGCTTCTCATCATGATGCCGGCACAGCATACTTTGCTGCAACCCGTTACAAGTTTGGTGATTTCGAACCAATGATCTATAAAACCAGTAACTATGGTAAAAGCTGGAAGCGTATTAATGATGGTATTCCATCTGGTGATTTCACCCGAGTGGTTCGTGAGGACCCAAACAAAAAAGGATTACTATACGCTGGTACAGAAACAGGAATGTACATCTCATTTGATGACGGCGAAAACTGGCAACCATTCCAGCAAAATCTCCCGCCAGTTCCTGTAACCGATCTGGCATTGCAGAAGGAACATAAGGATTTAGTTGTTGCTACTCAGGGACGCTCATTTTGGGTAATGGACGATCTTGAAGCACTACATCAGGTATCTGATGATTTGAAAAAGCAAAAAGCAACACTCCTCGATCCAGCTGACACATACCGTTATGGAAGAGGATCAGGTGGGGTGAGCAATACTTCAGGCACAAACCCAACTAGTGGTATTGTAGTGTTCTATGCACTTAATGATGATCTGGATGAAGAATTAAAGCTTCAATTCTCTGACTCTAATGATGAGGTGATACAGACCTTTTCATCTAAAGAAGATCCAAGAGGTCGTCCGGTTCGTGAAGATCCAAACTTCTTTGAAGAAGAGGACCAACAAAGAAATGGTGTGCCTACTGCTGAAGCCGGATTGAACAGATTCGTATGGAATCTGAGATACCCGGATGTAACTCGCCTTAATGGTATTCAAATTCTTTGGGCAGGAAGTACAGCAGGTCAGCTTGCCCCTCCAGGCACTTATCACGTTAGCCTATGGATTGGTGATGAAATGGTTGCTAAAGAATCTGTTGAACTAATGGCTGATCCAAGGCTGGATGTGACTCAGGAAGATATCATGGCTCAATTTAGTCTGGTTAAGGATATTAAAGCTAAACTGGACACAACTCATAAAGCCATCAACAAGATCAGAGATGTGCGAAAAGAAATCTCTGCAGCTCTTGCTGAATCTGGAGATAATGAGGATGCCCAGAATCTTGCTAAAGAAATCCGAAAAGCTTTGACGGAAATTGAAGAAGCATTAATGCAGACCAAAGCAGAAGCGACTCAGGATGTACTTAACTTCCCAATTCGTTTAAATAACAAACTGGCAGCTTTGTCTTCAACGGTTGAAACCGGATTAGGTCGACCAACAAGGCAGCAATATGAAGTATTTGCTGACCTGTCAGCTAAAGTTGATGTTCAGCTTGAAAGGTTAAAACCAATTTTGGAAGGGCAGTTTACTCAGTTCATTGATGAGATTGAGAATCCAGCTATTCCAATCAAATCGGATGACAATTAAGTTGTCATAGCTAGAAATTAAAAAGCCCCTATTTCGGGGCTTTTTTTATGCTCATTAGTTTCCTGGTTGAGGAGGAGGTGGCTTTCTTTCGCCATCCTGGTTTCCACCTCTTCTTCTTTGCTCCTGTCCTCTTCGCCATTCAGGAGACAGTATCATGCCAATTCTGCCGGCAAACTTATTGAATTTTTCCAGCTGTTCAGGTGTACAAATAGCTTTGATATCATTGAAATGAGTAAATGTCAGGCGCTCTTGCCTTGCTACCAACATGCCAATTTGCTGAGTTAATGAGTCGATTACGGCAGGATCACTATCAGCTGTATTGAGTTTGGTGAAGAGCTCGTTTCTGGTACTCCTCATATTCTCCATAATGGGTCTTACAGTCATAAAATGCTCTTTACGAAGTTCCTGAAGTTGCTTTGATTGCTCCTCACTAAATTGAAGCTGTCTGGATAATGACCGCATGGTCAATTCACGACGAGATTCAGTTTTAGCATGTGCTTTCCATCTGAAATTCTGAAGGGCAATGATGGTGAGTGTTCCAAGATTCAGAACAACAAGCATAGCTATAACCCACTTAGTAAGCGCGCTTTTTTTGGCTTCTGTCATTCCAGCTCCTCATCTAATGTGCTATAGTCATAGAAGTAATCCTGAACAATGACAGCAACTTCATCTGAAGTATCAACAGCTTGATCTTTTAAAGAGATAGCCTGAAAAGCCAGGATTCCATTTAGTGCCATAATGGTTACGATGGCAGCATATTTCATTACCTCAACCCACTGGAATGTATGGATAACTGCATGTTCTGGCTTTTCCTTCTGAATTCTATCCATCACACCTGAATAGAAATCATCAGAGCTTTTCAAAGCTTTATGATTCAGCAATTCATTGAATGCCGTTTCAGCTTTTTGTTCTATGTTATTCTTGTCTTTCATAAGGTTCACATATTTAGACGACAGTAACTACAATAACTTTCGCTGTCATTCCATTTGTTGTTTATAAAAGGACTCCAGTTCCTTCCTAAGGCTTATTTTGGCCCTATGTAATAATGACTCTACAGATGAAGCACTCTTCTCCATTACATCAGCAATTTCTTTATATGAGAGATGCTGAAAGTTTGATAGTGTGAATGCTATTCGCTGCTTTTCCGGTATTCTATCCAAAGCTGCAAATATGGCTTCCTTCTGCTGCTTTTGAATCAGTTTTTGCTCAGGTGTAGATGACTCACCTTTAATATTCTCAAGGTTGAAGTCTTCACTGTGATCTGCAGTCTGCGCGGAATAAAAAGCTTTTCTCTTTAAACGCTTTCTCTTTCTTAATTCATCCAGCGATTTCGAAGTAGCAATTCTGTAGATCCATGTATAAAGTGATGAGTCTTCCCTAAAGTTCTCCAGAGAGCGATAAACTTCAACAAAGACTTCCTGAGCGATGTCCTCTGCGTCTTCTGCATTCTGAATAAAACCAAAACAAATATTAAGCACAGCATCTTTATACTGTTCCACCAGCTCTTGAAAAGCAGTTTGATCACCACTTTTTAATGCTTCAATTGATATGGCTTTATGTTTTGTTTCCAGAGACACACCCTTTTAGACGTCAAAAGTAGTCTTGGTATGTGCTTCCGGTCAATTTTTATTTTGAAAGTTTAACCGGCTTCACTTGCCAGATCTCTTCTGCATAATCCATGATTGTTCGATCGCTTGAGAACTTACCCATGTTCGCGACATTCAGAATGGCTTTTCTATTCCATTCGTCTTCATCACGATACAGCGCACTTACCTCTTCCTGCTTTTTCACATAGGCGTCATAATCAGCACAAACCATGAAATAATCACCGTTATGGAGTAAAGCGTCGATGATTGGTTGGAAGAGATTTGGTTCTTCGGGACAGTAGAATCCATTTTTGATCTGATCCAGAGCCAATTTCAGCTCTTTATTCGCATAGTAATAATCATTCGGGTTGTAGCCGGATTTTCTCAGTTGCTCAACTTCCTCAACAGTATTTCCGAAGATATAAATATTGTCGTCACCCACTTCTTCAAGCATTTCAACATTAGCACCGTCAAGTGTACCAATGGTTAAAGCACCATTCAGGGCAAACTTCATATTACCTGTACCAGAGGCTTCCATACCAGCTGTTGAAATCTGCTCAGAGAGATTGGCTGCCGGAATCATTTTTTCTGCAACAGTAACACTGTAGTTCTTTAAGAATAGGCACTTCAGTTTGTCAGATGTTTCAGGATCATTATTGATTTTCTCACCTATACTATTGATCAGCTTAATGTGCAATTTAGCCATGGTGTAACCTGGTGCCGCTTTACCGGCGAAGATCACTGTACGTGGAGTAAAATCCATTCCAGGATTTAGCTTTAGCCTGTTGTACATAGTAATCACATGCAAAGCCGCCATCAGCTGACGCTTGTACTCATGAATACGTTTGATCTGAATATCAAACATGGTATTAGGGTCAACGATTGCGTCGTCTTTAAACTCTATATAAGCAGCTAGCTTTTTCTTGTTATTCAGTTTGATTTCAGCAAATCGATCACGGAATTCTTTGTCTTCAGCCAGAGGTATAAGCTTCTTAAGCTCATCAAGATTTGTAATCCAATCACCACCAATATGCTCAGTAATCAGATCGGCAAGTTCTCGGTTACATTGTCGTAACCAGCGACGAGGTGTAATACCATTCGTTTTGTTCGTGAATCTATCCGGATAAATCTCATAGAATTCACGGAACATTTTGTCTTTCAACAACTGTGAATGAAGTGCGGCAACACCATTAATTTTTCTGGCGCCAACAATACCCAGATGAGCCATATGCACAACCGGATCTTCACCTTCACTAACAATGGCAAGCCTATTTTGTTTATCACGATCATTAGGATACTTCAGCTCAATTTTATCAAGGAAGCGTTTATTAATTTCATAAATGATATGAAGGTGACGAGGTAATAGTGTTCTCATCAGAGAAACAGGCCATTTCTCCAGAGCTTCTGGCATCAAAGTGTGATTGGTATAAGCCATGGTATTCACAGTGATGTCCCATGCTTTTTCCCATGGCATATCTTCTTCATCCATAAGCACTCTCATAAGCTCAGGAATGGCCAGATTCGGGTGGGTATCATTACATTGAATAGCCACTTTTTCTGGTAGCTTCGTCCAATCGTCATTGTTTTTCCTGAATCGGCGCAGAATATCTTGCATAGAAGCAGAAACAAGGAAGTACTCTTGTTTAAGTCTCAGTTCCAGGCCATGGAATACTTTATCGTTGGGATAAAGTACTCGGGAGATATTTTGCTCAAGCTGGCGATCACGTACGGCATCTATATAATCGCCCTGGTTGAAACTCTTCAGATCTAAGCTACTAGCCGACTCGGCTTTCCAGAGTCTCAGGTTATTTACAATATTATTTTCATATCCCGGTATTGGAGTGTCGTATGCTATAGCTAGTACATCATTTGTGTTATGCCATTCATACTCCAGTTCACCGGTTTTTTTCTTGTATATGTGTTCGTGCCCATAAAATTTAACCTGATAATTAATATTTGGCCGAACAATATCCCAGGGATTTCCATAACGAAGCCAGAGATCAGGTTTTTCTACTTGAAAACCATTCTGTATATCCTGATAAAAAATTCCATAGTCATAGCGAATACCATAACCCATTGCAGGTATTCCTAATGTAGCCATTGAATCTAGGAAACAAGCAGCAAGGCGACCTAAGCCTCCGTTACCAAGCCCGGCATCCCACTCCGAAAAAATAATATCATTGTAATCGTGCCCAAGATCACCAAGAGCCTCAGCAACTGTATCCTGTAAACCCAGATTGATAACCATGTTATCGAGTAAGCGCCCGATAAGGTATTCCATCGATAGATAGTAAACTCTCTTAGTATCGGTTGCATAATACTCTTGCTGGGTATTAAGCCAAGCATCGTGCAGACGATCAAGAATAGTGAAAACGACTGAGCGATATTCATCCCAGCTGGTTGTTGAAAACTCATCTCTTGAAAGCGTGTGGCGCAGATGAAGTTTAATATCTTCCCTAATCGAATCTTTATCGAAACCGGATCGAATTGTATTAGCTTGAAATTTTCCGTTTTTATTTGGCATTGCTCAGGGGTCTAAATGTGAGATCTAAATCAAATTTACAACTGGAATGTAAGACGAATACCTCATTCATCTATTTCTTTTATGTAAATACCGAAGTCAGGCTGAAAATTTGGCCTTGATAAATTGCTTCGAAAACCGAGGCTAGTAAACGACTCATAGGCATGAATAGCAACAAAATCTTGGCTAAATAATCCATAAACACTGGAACCGCTTCCACTCATTGCAGCGTAGGCTGATCCAAATTCATACATCTGATCTTTCATGTTGCCAACGAGCTCATGGCGCATGAAAACGGACGTTTCTAAGTCATTTTGAAGGAAGTTTGGCCAGTCATCAATTTCATCATTCAGAAGAATATTCTTGAGGTTGTATTCTGTCCTGAAATCCAGATTAAAATTTTGATAAGCTTCAGCAGTAGGGGATTCAAAATTTGGATACACAGTGAGTATCCAGGCATCTGGTTGTATATCAATAAACTCAAGGTCTACTCCGGTACCAGAACCAATGGCCGTTTTACCATGAATAAAGACGGGTACATCTGCACCTAATGCTTTTCCATATTTAGCAAGATCTTCATCTGTTAAACCCAGATCTTCGATTTTATTGAGCATTCTGAGTGTCGTGGCTGCATCAGAAGAGCCGCCACCTAATCCGGCACCCATGGGGATGTTTTTTTCGAGACGAATTTCATACTCCGAATCAAATTCTACTTCTTTTCTAAGCAGATCATAAGCTTTCAGAATAAGGTTGTTCTCATCAGCTTCAAGTACAGAATCTTCAATGATGAGTTTCCTTACAGAGGCAGGGCGCATCATAATCCGATCAGCCCATTCGATGAAGCAGAAACCCGTTTCCAGGTCGTGGTATCCATTCTCAAGACGATCCTTGATATGCAAACCCAGATTTATTTTAGCGTAGGCATTTGATGTCCAGAACTCGTTCATTTTGCCTCTTTAAATTTATCTTTATGCTTTTGAATATACTCCAATGCGGCAGCATGATCGTTGGGTATATCACCGTTCAATATGGCTTCCTTGATAGCATCTTTTACATCTCCAATTAAGCGAGAGGGACCAATATTAAAGATCTTCATTATTTCTTCGCCACTTACCGGGTTTTTCCAGTTTCGAAGGCGATCTTTTTCTTCTACTTCTACAATTTTCTTTTCAACCCTTGCGAAGTTATTCATGTACTTCTCAACTTTGAATTCATTTTTGCTGGTGATGTCGGCCCGGCAAAGGGTCATGAGATCATCAACATCCTCACCAGCTTCATAAATGAGCCTTCTGATTGCTGAGTCAGAAACAATTTCATCAACAAGAGCGATAGGGCGAAGGTGTAGTCGTACCAGCTTCTGAACATATTTCATACGTTCATCTAATGGCAGGTGCAGTCTTCTGAAAATTTTCTTGACCCATTTTGCTCCAAGCGCGTCATGCCCATGAAATGTCCATCCTATACCTTCCTGAAAACGTTGGGTTGGCGGTTTGGCAATATCATGAAGAATAGCAGACCATCTAAGCCAAAGGTCATTGCTCATATCAGCAGTATTATCCAGAACTTGCAGTGTATGCCAGAAATTATCTTTATGGCGCTGTCCATTAACCTCTTTCACTCCATGTAATGCTACCATTTCAGGCAGGAATTCTTTTAAGAGACCAGATTTAAACAGGATAGTAAAACCACGAGAGGGTTTATCTGAAAGAATAATCTTATTTAACTCTTCTGTAATTCTTTCCATCGAGATGATAGAAAGTCTTGGGGCCATCTCCTTGATGGCTTCGAAGGTCTTTTCTTCAATGACGAAATCGAGTTGGGCGGCAAAACGAACTGCTCTCATCATGCGCAATGGATCGTCATCAAATGTTTGTATAGGATCAATTGGGGTGCGAATGATTTTCTTTTCAATATCATCCAGACCATTGAAAGGATCCTGAAGTTCACCAAATTGGTCTGCATTCAAAGACCATGAAAGGGCATTGATTGTAAGGTCTCTTCGAAGCTGATCGTCTTCAAAGGTCCCATCTTCAACAAGGGGCTTACGTGAATTTCTTCGGTAACTTTCCTTACGTGCTCCAACAAATTCCAATTCAAGATCACCAAACTTAACCTGGGCAGTACCAAACTGCTTAAAAACCGCCAGGTGAGAACCCGGAATGAGCGCAGCTACTTTTTCAGCTAATTCTATACCTGAGCCTAGGGTGACGAAGTCGATATCTAAAGCACCTGTTTCGGGAATACGGTTAAGGAAGTAGTCTCTTACATACCCTCCTACAACATGCACTTCCTGACCTATTGAATCCGCAGCACGGCCAACAATTCGAAAAGCTTCAATATGTGATTCAGGCAGATTTTTCAACGAAATTATTGATCTGATGGGTAGTTGGGAATCTGCCTAAAATACTAATTCATTTTGAGAACTGAATGATCACCAATATGAATTACTCCTTTAGCTCCGTCAACGCTGGTGTTGTTACCAATAGTGGACTCAGTTAAGTTAGAATTCATTACAGCAGCATCAGACTGAATAAGCGTCTCTTTAATGGTAGAATTCTTAATCGTGGAGTTTGCCTCAATACTTACATTAGGGCCAACAGTAGAATTCTCTATTTGCACTCCATCTCCTATAAAAACAGGTTCTACAATAGTGGAGTTAGGAAAAGCTGATTCATCATAGTGATGTTTTTCCTTATTCATGATAATTCCGGTGGTTTCTCTCCATGCAGGAAGAGTGCCGCAATCAAGCCATTCATCTACGGTCGCAGTTTTGAAAATCATACGGTCTTTGAGCATGTTATCCAGCGCATCAGTTAGGAAAAATTCCCCGCCTGGCCCTTTAATATCATTGTCTAGTAAATATTCCAGACGCGTTTTTAGTTCGTCACCATCTTTGAAGTAGTATACACCGATGATGGCAAGATTTGAGATTGGTTCGGTAGGTTTTTCAACAAAACCGGTAATTACATCACCCTCGTGAACAGCAACACCAAATCTTGAAGGATCATCAACTTCTTTGAGCCAGATTACACTATCGGCT
>CBFHVG010000084.1:0-9442 GCA_965659005.1 uncultured Balneolaceae bacterium | reverse complement strand
AGTAAAATGAAAGAGGAAGATGTTCTTATAATTACCGGAGATCATGGAAATGATCCAGTTTCAGAAAGCACGGATCATTCAAGAGAATATGTTCCACTTATTGTATTTCCTGCATTTAAAGCTGAAAATAATGATTTAGGCATTAGAGAGAGCTTCAGTGATATTGCTAAATCCGTTGCAGGTATTTTTGAAATCCCTAATAAATTCCCTGGTTCATCATTCTTGAAGTAAAAGATCGATAGACCTGCAAAATTTGACTTATTTCTTCCAAACCGTATACTCCGATATCAACACAAATAGATGAATAGGGGTTATGAAGTCAATAATAATTGGGCCTTTTTTATGTTACTTAACTGATTAAATAGAGAGATCAGGAAATTGACATGAAATTCAAATATTTAAATCTATTATTTGTATATTTAACGTCAATTTGCTTACATCGAGAAGCGTGGACTGCAATCTGAAGCTAGATTCATATATCAGCTTAAACTAATATCATCTGCGCACTTCTGTTGATCAATCCATAAACATAAATAAAGAATAAACCTGTGGCTAAAAGTTCCGGTATTTCCACGCGTGAATCCGAATCCCTCGATAGATATCTGCATGAAATCGGTAAAGAGAAACTGATTACACCAGATGACGAAGTAAGACTAGCAAAAGAAATTCAAAAAGGTAGTCAGAGAGCATTAGAAGACCTCACCAAAGCGAACCTGAGATTTGTGGTCTCGGTAGCAAAACAGTATCAAAACCAGGGTCTTTCTCTAGGTGATTTAATAAATGAAGGTAACCTTGGTCTGATCAAAGCAGCAAAGCGTTTTGATGAAACCAGAGGTTTTAAATTTATCTCATATGCTGTTTGGTGGATTCGTCAGTCTATCCTTCAAGCTTTAGCTGAGCAGAGCCGTATAGTTCGCCTGCCTCTAAATAGGGTGGGTGCATTAAATAAAATTGGTAAAGAGCTTTCAAAGCTTGAGCAGGAGTATGAACGTATTCCTTCTGCGCATGAGCTTGCTGAAAGTCTTGAAATGACAGTAGGTGAAGTTGCCGACACTCTTAAGATTTCAGGCCGTCACCTTTCTGTAGATGCTCCTTTCGCTCAAGGTGAAGATAATCGCCTTCTTGATGTACTCGAAAATGAGGAGATTCCAAATCCTGATAACGAACTGATGGGCGAGTCCCTGAAAGTCGAAATCGAAAGAGCACTTTCTAAATTAACCAAAAGAGAAGCGGAGGTTATTCGCCTTTACTTCGGTATCGGTCGTGAGCATTCTCTAACTCTGGAAGAAATTGGCGAAAGATTTGACCTTACACGTGAGCGTGTTCGTCAGATTAAGGAAAAAGCACTTCGAAAACTGAGACATCACAATCGAAGCGCAGCTTTAAGAGTTTATCTCGGTTAAAATTGAAAGCCACTTTTTGAGTGGCTTTTTTTATTTAAAGTATCACATTTCTTTCCATTCCGACGTTTCTTGCTTAAAATGCATGATGCGATTCTATCTAATACTCATAATATTAAGCCTTCTGACACTGAGTTCAGTCGAGGCTCAGAAATACCCATTTCGTACTTATTCCATTGAAAATGGGTTAAGTGAGTCTGTGGTCAATGATATCATACAAGACGAAAAAGGTTTTATATGGGTAGCCACTGGGTATGGACTAAACAGATTCAATGGTTATGAATTTGAAAGTTTTTACAGAGATAATGGATTAAATGATAATAAGGTATATGCCCTAATGCAGGATGTGGATAACCGTATCTGGATAGGTACAGGCTTTGGCCTTAATTATCTGGAAGGCGATAGTATCTATTATCATGAGAAATTTAGCCCTCTGGATAAAGCGTTGATTAATGATTTATTTCAGGATTCTGAAGGAAATATTTGGGTTGCCACCGATGGTTCCGGCGCCTGGAAAATCGATCAGGATTTCAACCTTGTCCATTATACCACAGTAAATGGGTTAGTTGGAAACAGAGTGAGAGATATCGTGGAAGATCGAAATGGTGTGATCTGGTTTGGTACCCGATCTGGTTTATCTGCTCTTGAAAATGACACTTTTCGCAGTTATACAGATAAAGATGGATTACCTGAATCTAGAATACGTGATTTGTTATATCTGGATAGCGATCGCCTATTGATAGCCACACGAAATGGTATTGCCATTTTTGACGGTGAGAAATTTGAAAATCTACACACAGATAATGGTTTGGTTAATAACCGTGTCATGACTTTGGAGCTCGATGATAACGGTATTATGTGGATTGGAACTGAAGAAGGTCTATCAGCATATGATGGCGAGAATTTCCGCAATTTTACTATTCAAAATGGCTTGGCAAATAATCTGATTTATGATGTTTTTCACGATGAAAATGGAAACATATGGATAGGAACATATGGCGGTGGTATAAATCTCTACCTCGGAGACTATTTTGAAAATTATACCGGAGAAGATGGATTAACCAATAACCTGATTACCTCAGTTCAAGAAACTGAAAATGGTAATAAGTATATAGCGACCTTTGGTGGTGGTTTAATGCTCTATAATGGGAATAATTTTGATGCCATTGGTCAAAGCGAGGGGTTAAACGATAACAGGATATTTACTCTATCAAAATTTGATGATGGTAATATCTGGGCAGGAACACAGTCGGGCATCGGGCAGGTAAGAGGTAAACGGGTAATTTCTCTAAGTGAGTCAGGCTTCCCTTACAGAAAAGTGAGAGGAATCTATGAGTCCTCAAATGGCGATATATGGTACTCAACATACGGTGATGGCGCTATTCGTTATGATGGTAAAGAATATAGACAGTTTACTGATGCAGACGGTCTTCCAAGTAATACCATTATGGAAGCTGCTGAAGACAAAGAAGGTAATATCTGGTTTGCTACCTATGGTGGCGCCAGTAAATTTAATGGTGAATCTTTTGAAAACTTCTCAATTCAGGATGGGATCCCAAATAATGGTGTGATCCACTTAATGGTAGCTCAGGATGGAGCTATTTGGTTTTCAACATTTGGAGGTGTAGCAAGGTATAAAAATGGGGAAATTGAGAATATTACTGAGAAAAATGGATTACCAGATCCTGTTAGTTATTTCATTCATCAAAGTGAAGATGGGTTGTTTTGGATTGGTACAAAAAATGGTGTAGTTCGACTTGATTATGAAAAGTTCAAAAATGGAGATTCAAGGAACCTGGAAGGAATTCGTGTAATTCAGAGAGAAGAAGGGCTTGTAGGCAATGAGCTAAATTCAGGAGCCGTATTTGAAGATTCAGATGGTAAATTATGGTTTGGGTCAGTAGACGGTTTAAGTGTTTTTTATCCCGATCGGTTTGTTGAAAATGATGTTGAGCCTGATATTTACATAACTGCTATTAGATCTTCAGGTCGTGAATATAACCTGAATGATCTTCTCAGATTTAGTCACAACAGAAGCTTTATAGAAGTTGATTATGTGGGTCTTGATTATAAAGCCCCTCAACAAATCACCTATGAATATAGAATCAAAGGAATAGATCCCGACTGGCAAACAACAAAAAACCGGAATGCGAAATATCCATCATTACCTGCGGGTGACTACCGTTTCGAAGTTAGAGCAAGAACGGCTAATGGTTTATGGTCGCCATACAGAGCATCCATTGATTTTACAGTTACCCCACCATTCTGGCTTCGATGGTGGTTCATTGGATTGAATCTAGGTTTAATAGGTGGCTTAATTTATCTGTTTTACAACTACTGGCGCATTAGTAAGATGGTGGATATCGAAAGAATGAGGGTGCGTATTGCCAGTGATTTGCATGATGATGTAGGGGCATCATTAACCGAAATTGCACTACAGTCTGATTTCCTTCAAGCCACAAACATGGATGAAGAATACAAAAAGTCGTTGAATCAGATTGGCAAACAGAGCCGTTATATTGTAAATGCTTTGGATGATATCGTCTGGTCAATTGATGCCAGAAATGATACCCTAGGTGATTTCACAGATCGAATGCAGGACTACATTAATACCGTACTTGAATCCAAAAATATGATGGTTAAATATGATTTTGATGATCTGAATATGAACAATAGACTACCGGTTGATTTGAAGGAGAATCTTTATCTCATTTTTAAGGAAGCAGCCAACAATATTGCAAAATATTCTAATGGAGATCAGGTGGATATTCAACTCAAAACAGAAAGTGGTGATTTTGAAATGATTATTCGTGATAATGGGCGAGTTACTGATGGAATTAAGAAAACAGGTCAGGGATTACGTAACATGGAAATGCGAGCGAATCGTATAGGTGCAAATATCGAAATTAAGAATAGTGAAGGGTTCACTATTGTTGTTAAAGGCAACATCAACGCAAAAAATTGAGTAATGAAATCAGTAATAGGCATTGTTGAAGACAATAAGAAGATCAGAGATCTAATCCAGCGTTATTTGGATATGCAAGATGATATGGCTTGTCCTGTTGCTGTGGACTCAGTAGAGGAAATGTTGGAACATCTTGAGAATCATGAACATCCACAGGTTATACTCATGGATATTCAATTACCAGGTATGTCAGGTATCAAAGGAATGGAGATTATCAAGGGTAAGTATCCTGATATCGATATCATCATGCTTACGGTCTATCACGATTCTCATAAAATCTTCGATTCGCTGGTTGCTGGTGCAAGTGGTTATTTACTAAAGCACACTTCTCTACCTGAAATTAAAGAGTCAATCATAAATCTCATGAATGGTGGGGCACCAATGTCTCCGCAAATTGCGCGTAAGGTGATCAGTCACTTCAAAAAACCAACTCCTCAAAAAGACGAGAACAGTATGCTGACATCACGCGAACAAGACATTGTAAACGGCTTGGTAGATGGATTAAGCTATAAAATGATCGCAGATCGTTTTGATATTTCCATCGATACCGTAAGAGCTCACATTAGGAATATTTACAAAAAACTTCATGTTAATTCTAAAGCAGAAGTAATTGCAAAATCACTTAGAGGTGAAATCTGATGTTATGTCATCTAATATTATCATATGATGTCATATCAGATCTGATTATGTGACTTTAAACTTGAAATTATATATTCAGGGCACAGGGTACCTTATGGCTTTCTCAAAAATTCTAAATATCGCATGTCTTTTAAGCATCTCACTTTTAGCCAGTGGTTGTTATACTCAATTTCGTACAGTTGAATTTTACCCTGCAAATGACTCTGTGATCTCAGCAAACTGGGACAATGAGATCGAAGCAAGAGAAGGCTATTACTGGAGCGGAGAAGATCAAACACCTAAAGATTATTCCTTTGAGGAAGAAATACCTGATACAACTCAACCAGAAAATCAGCAGAGACTTTATTTCAAAGATTACAAAGCCGAAGAGTATTATCGAGACAATTATTTAGTTGGCTTCGATCAAGGTTTTCACCACGGCAGATTTGAATCAACTGCTTTTTTTTCCAGGTCTGGACACAGATATGCTTATAACAACCAAGTTGGGTGGTATGTTCAATCTTATTGGGGGCCATCTAGAGGATTCTGGGTTAATCACTATAGTCCTATATGGGGCTGGACTTACCCTTTGGATACTCCATGGAACTGGACAAGCTTTGCCTGGGGTGGGTATCATCCATTCTTTGATTTAGGATGGGGATCACTGCAAATGTGGTATGGTGGTAATTCTGGCTGGGGCATAGGTTGGAATTGGAATAATTATATCGCAACGAATAGGTATGGTGTAGCTTTATTAGCCAATTCTTCTGAACAAAATAGCGAGCTCAGACGAATTAATAATGGTAATACCGTTCGAAGTTCAGGTATAAACAGATCAAATTTAAGGAATAGTTTTAGAGATGCTTCAAAACGGACAAGTGCAGATAATAGAGGCGCATTAACATCTCGTACGAGAAATACTAGTGAGCGAAGGTCCGGATACAGAAGAAGTAGAACTAAAACAACAGATTGGGCAAATATCAGATCCGTTTCAAACAGAACTTCAAGTCGATCAGGTTCAGTAAGAAGTAGATATTCTGCAACATCATATACAGCTTCGTCAAGGAGCTCTTCAGTAACAAGAACAAATAGAAACAATTCTGGTGGTAGTAGCTCTATTAATCGAAGTGGGGGTTCCACAGGCCGAAGTGGAAGTTCAGAAGGTAGAAGTGGAAGATCAGGTAGCAGTTCAGGACGATCCGGCGGCGGTAGTTAACAAGCATTAACTCGATCTTAAGCAGACTTCTTTCATATCTGCTGGAAATAAACCTATAGAATAGCATATAATTATCTCTCTCTAAGCTGTTCTGGAAATATGTCTATAGTCTTCCAAATGAAGTCATTACACTGATCATAATTGAAGTCAATCAGTCAAAAAGAAGCACTCATTTTATTGAGTATTGGAAATTGAAGAAAACTATCTAACATCATCATGTGATTTCATACTAAGCTTGATTTTGTGAATTTATATGTGAACTTAAATAGTATGCAATCGGAGTTTCTTATGACTTTCTCAAAGATTTTAAATATAGCCTACTTATTCAGCTTTTCACTTTTAGCAAGTGGTTGCTATACTCAATTGCGAACAGTTGACTTATACCCAGCAAATGATTCTGATAATTCTGCAAACTGGAATAATGAAACTGAAGCCAGAGAAGGTTACTACTGGAGTGGTGAAGATCAGACAGCTAAAGAATATTATTATGAGGATGAAATTCCTGATACAACTGAGCCTATTTATCCTGAGCCAATATATTTCAAAGATTATGAAGCTGAGGAATTTTACCGAGATAACTATCTGATCGGCTTCGATCAAGGTTACGATGAAGGCTTTGATGATGGTTATGATCAGGGAGCATTTGAATCGACAAGATTCTTATCCCAAACAGGACACCGTTTTGGTTTTAATAATCATGTTGGATGGTACATCGATTCGTTTTGGGGTCCTTCCATTGGTTATAACTCCTGGTACTGGAATAATTACAACACTTGGTGGGGTTGGGATCCATTTTGGGGTTGGAATGCAGGTTTAGGTTGGAATAATTTCGGCTGGAACGGTGGCTGGGGCTGGAATGCTCTAACCTGGAATGGCGGCTGGGGCTGGGGTTGGAATGGCTTCTGGGACCCATACTGGGGTTGGAATACAGTAGCTGTATATGGTGATTTTTATGGACAGAATAGTCAACTTAGAAGATTAAGAAACGGAAATAGCGTCAGGAATTCGGGTATTAACAGGTCTACTGGTAGAAATGGATTAAGAGATGCCTCGAATAGGTCTGGATCTTCGAAAAGTACACTTACTTCAAGAAGTAGAACAAATAACGGAAGTAGATCTACTGGACTTAGAACTAGCAGAACCAAGACAGGTAGGTCATCTGTAGGCTCTCGTTCAAATAGAACTACAAGCCGATCAAGATCAGTAGGAAGAAGTGGCTCAAAGCGAACATCCAGAGGATCATCAGTTAAAAGAAGTGGCAGTTCAAGTCGAAGCGGCAGTTCAGTTAAAAGAAGTGGCAGCAGCGGCAGATCAAGTTCGAAAGGTAGTTCTGTAAAGAGAAGTGGAAGTAGTGGTAGATCCGGTGGTAGCTCTGTGAGCAGAAGCAGTAGCTCGAACAGATCAAACAGTGGTTCAAGATCATCTTCAGTTAGTCGAACTAAAAGTTCTTCGAGATCTTCCTCTGTAAGCAGGAGTTCATCACGATCTAACAAATCTTCAAGTGTAAATAGAAGCAGAACATCGTCCCGTTCAAGCAAATCAGTAAGTCGATCGGCCCCCTCAAGAAGCAGTAGCAAATCAGTAAGCAGATCAGCTCCATCAAGAAGTAGTAGTAAGAGTGTGAGCAGATCAAGTTCATCAAGCCGCTCTCGTTCGTCCTCATCGGGCCGTTCATCTGGCAGATCAGGTAAAAGAGGCTAAATACAGACAGCTCAAAGGCAGATAACAATCAAATTTTAAAGTCATGAAATCATTATTCAGCATAGTGTTGACAACCCTTACTGTGTTCGCCTTTCACCAAACACTGATGGCACAGGATGGTGAAAATCCGCTTCTATATTCAACTTCAGCCCTAAGACTAAGCGCAGCTGAGTTTCCATTATCAGGCACAAATGCCATTATTCCATCTGTTTCCGATCCTAATGGTTTCGCTTCTTTTATTGATAACCCTGCATCCATGGCTCTGGTAGAGACTAGTTATTTTTCATTTGGGTTTTCAGTGCTAAATAGAAGGGATGAGATCTCATCATTTGGTAATCAGGCAACAAACCTCAACCAGAATCCGCTTATAAATAATAATGGTCTGTTGAGTGATATTGGTTTTGTGTACAAGGCACCAACTACAATGGGAAAACTTTCAATAGGGGCTGGTTATACCCTTCAGAAAGATTTCCATAGGATGAATCAGTTCGATGTTTTCAACCAAAATAGTTCGTTGACAGATAATTTAAGACTAGGTGGAGATGGTACAGTTGCCTTTGATGTATACGGTACCGACTGGAATGATAATACTCGTGAATATGTGGAGTCTATTTTCAGAATCGGACAGACATCTGATCTCGAATTTTTAGGAATCAACCAACTTGGGGAAATAAATCAAAGCGGATATATGGGTGATTTATCCTTATTTGGAGCTGTTGAATTCCAAGAAAATTTATTTGTTGGTGCTTCCATAGGTTCAACTATTGGTAGATATAACTACAGAAGAGAGTTTCTTGAAGAGGATCTTAATAATGTCTATAACATTGACCTTATTGACGATGATGAAGATCCAGCAACTCCCGGTACAGATATTGAACTACTTCAATTTGAAGATAGAATAGAATCTGAACTTGCAGGCTTCACATTTAGATTAGGAACAATCTATAAGCTCAGTGAGTCTCTCCATCTTGGTGCTAGTGCAACAATACCGACAAAACTAAGAGTAGATGAGACTTTTACTGAATCAGCTGAGTCTGTATTTGACAATGGTAATGGCTTTTATTCTGAAAATGATGGCAATTCTGTTTATTACATAAATAGACCAGCCAAATATAGCGTTGGTGTGACATCCTTTATCGCGAATGATATCAAGATCTCAGCCGCAGCAGATTTTATAAATTATAGTAATGCAACTATGGATGCCAGATTTGATGATTTTGGTGGAGCGATTGAAAGAGGAACAAACGACTTTATAAGTCAGAATTTTGAAGATGTTATCAACTACAGAGTCGGGTTCACATTTAACCTAAATAATGAAGCAAAATTGAGAGCTTCATTTGCTCATTTGCCTTCAAAAACGAGCAGAAATACTTTAGATAGAAATATCTTTGGAGGTGGGTTGTCACTAAAACTTAACGATAGCATAGATCTCGATTTAGTAACTCAGTTTTCAGAATTCGACGACCGTTCAGTGTTGTATGATTATGAAAATTTCAGCGGAGAATTCGTTGATGAAGTGATTCTTGAAAAAGTAAGGAGACT
>CBFHVG010000083.1:0-7653 GCA_965659005.1 uncultured Balneolaceae bacterium | reverse complement strand
AAACAGAAATTAATTTTTTATTAACTTTGTGAGAAATTTTCCCACTAAATATCTCTACACTTAATAAAAAAGCGTCTATATGAAGGAGAATTGAATTTTTTCATATTTATAAGAGATTTTTTCGCATAAAAAATTATATTAAGAGAGAATATTTCCTTATACCATGAAAATATTTATAAGGAATGATGATACTAACCGGGGATTATACCAATGAAAACCACACTCCATGATATTGCTGATAAAACCGGCTTATCAATTTCTACGATATCCAGAGTACTTAGAGGGGAATCAAAAACGAACTCCAAAAATGTAGATCTTGTAATAGAAGCCGCTCAGGAGCTGAATTATCAAATCAATACAAGACTACTGAATTCGGTTTATCAGTTTAAAAAAACCATGCATATCGCTCTTATTTGTGATATTCATGTTGGAGAGTTCTATGCTTCTTTTTTCTATGGCCTTGAAAAATCTACCAGCGACGAAGATGTTATTCTTGGATTGTACAATACAAAAGAAGAACTAGGCGCAGTTCAAGAGTTATTAAGAGCTTTGAGTAATGACAATATTGATGCCGCAATTCTATTCCTCCCAAGCCTTAAGGAACACGAGTATTATAAAATCCTGGACGATGCACCTAAAGACTTTATTATCGTTTCTGCTGCTAGTGTATTCCACCCTGTTTTAGATACAGTAACCTTCGACTCCTATCGGGGTGGTTATTTGACGGCAAAGCATTTTGAAGAAAAAGGCTATAAGGAAGTTGGCATTATTACCGGACCTATCCACCGACATGAAGCCTTACTAAGGAAGAGTGGGTTTACTGATTACATAGATCATAGATCCGATATGAAATTGGTTTGGCAGTATCTTGGTGATTACACTTTCGACTGCGGTAAAGATGCCTATAAAGATTTCAAAGAAAGTGACCATAAACCACGAGCTATATTTTCTAGTAATGATTATATGGCCCTTGGTTTTGTTGAGGAAGCCATTAAAGATGGCAAGCAATTTCCTGAGGATATAGCCATATCTGGCTATGATAATTTACCAATTTGTGATTTTGTTCAACCTGGTATTACCTCAGTGAAGACGGATTTCATTGAAATGGGTAAGACCATATTCAGTGTAATCAAAGAAAAGATGGGAAAAAATGAAGGTCATCGTGGTGTATCAAGCATCGTACCTGTTGAATTAGAAATTAGAAACTCAAGTTAAAAGCTTTATGTCAAAGAGAAGTTCAGTTACATTTTCTGCGACAACTGGACTTATTGTTCTTGTTGTATGCAGTTTATTCTTATTACACTGCACATCCACCAACTCATCTCTAGAGGAGGATACGGGAATCTCAGAACCTCAAGACCCCTATGCCCAGAATACAAAACTAGGTAGAGGAATAAATCTCGGTAATATTTTCGAAGCACCTGAAGAAGGTGCATGGGGCTTAGTAATGCAGGAAGAGTTTTTTGGTCTTGTAAAATCTGCCGGATTTGAAAGCGTCCGAATTCCGGTTAGGTGGTCGGCACACACTGAGGATTCAGCCCCTTTTACTATTGATCCGGAATTTCTGGATCGTGTTGAATGGGCAATTGATAAGTCTCTGGAAAATGACCTCATGGTCATATTCAATATTCATCACTATGAGGAAATCTTTGATGATCCGGCAGGAGAAACGTCTAAATTTCTTTCCATTTGGGAACAGCTATCAGACCGATTTAAGGATAAAAATGAAAATGTCATTTTCGAGATACTAAATGAACCACATGGTGCACTAACAGCTGAACTTTGGAATGTATTACTCCCACAGGCTTTAAATATCATCAGAGAAGACAATCCTTACAGAACTGTAATGATTGGAGCTGCTGAATGGGGTGGCATACCCGGACTTTTAAAATTGAACATACCCGATGATGGTAATCTTATTATCACGGTTCATTATTATGAACCATTCCAGTTCACACATCAGGGTGCAGAATGGGTTGATGGTGCTAATGCATGGTTAGGTACAACATGGAATGGCACAACATCGCAGGTTAATGCCATTTCAAACCATTTTCAGCAAATTGTTGACTGGGGTATAACCAATAATGTCCCCATCAATATAGGTGAGTTTGGGGCTTACAGTAGAGCTGACACACCTTCCAGAGTGAGATGGACCACTGAAATTGTACGTTTTGCACTCAATAATGATATGAGTTTCCACTATTGGGAATTTGCTTCCGGCTTTGGAATATATAATCCAAATACGAGGACGTGGAATGCTGAACTTACCAACGCCCTCATTAATACGAATTAATTAACTAATTCTGTCGATTCTCTATAGAGAGCTTTCTATACTTTTCGAAGTATCCGAAAGCAGCAGCTGTATCAGCCTGTAAGGCTTTTAACCTGGCTAGATTGTATATGATGAGTGGGTTGTCAGGATCCATACTCTCAGCTTCTTTCAACCAATACTCAGAATTATCATAATCGCCGTTTATTAAATAAATGGTGCCTAATGAAGCCGGGAAATATGAATTATCCCTCTCTTTATTTAGTACCAGTTCAAGTAATGCTGTTGAGTGATAATCAAGGTTTCTGTTATTAATAGAGTATTCAACTCCCCTTCTTAGAATATTCTCATTAAATAATTGCAAGTAAGTGAGATTCAGATAGTGATCCATTACCATTAAAGAATCACCATCTCTTCTGGATTGATTAATAATATCCGTTAATATTAGAGGGACATTCCGACGTTCTCTCCACCCGGCTGCAGCAACTGAATCCACATATGATCTTTCAATTATTCTCTGCAGAGCAAAATCAAATTTTTGGAGCTCTGCAGAACGTGTGAGTCCTTTTATAAATGGATAACCTGATTCCAGTCTGATAATTGGGATAGTTGATGTCACATATTCATACTGGCTCATTGGCAGCCTTTTAGAAAGCACATTTTCTACGATTTTACCTTCTAATCCAGGGTGATCCGTTAATGCTTCATAGAATAGTTCTCCAAATACCTGATTCCCCCTGTAATTAGGATGAAGATGATCATCGAAAAATGAATCATCCGGTATCCCGCTATAAGAGCTGTCTATGGAAGCTTGTCTGGTATTCACCAGATTTATTGAATATGCGTCAGCCAGATCATAAATAATCTCATTCATAGCATCTGGTGCCCTGAACCTTATCTCGTCATATTCTTTAGATAGATTGTAATAGTAAAAAGCTGAATCAATTTCTGACTGCTGATAGAAAGCTTCAGCTTTTTCAAAAAACTGAAGAGATTGTTCGCTTTCACCTAGCGTTTTTTGTCCTTTGAGATTCGATGCTAAATCGCCAATGTAAATATCTATACCAGCATCCTTAAAGTAGCTGATCACAGATTCCATATTTTTTCTATACTGTTTTAAACCCGCTTGAAAAATATCGCCATCCAGTTCAATCTGTGATTCTTTGACAACCCGAGCCATCATTGTCCTATTCTCTTTATTGTCGTCTTCAGGCCTTAATAGCTCTTCAATAAACTGGTAGATTCTTAGATTTTTAAGGCTAATAATGAGTCGTTTCAGGGCAACAGATTTACCAATACCGAACTGGGAACTTCCCACACCAAAAGAACCATAGAACTCATTATGACCAGCATAGATGATTACAGCATCCGGCTCTATTTCAGCAATGTCATCTTTCAAATCCCACAACACGTAACTGTTTACGGCAGTCATTCCAAGATTTATAACCTCAATATTCAGGTCCTGAGTATGCATAAATAGTTTTTGTTCCAGCCTACCCGAAAAACTATTATAGAAATGATAAGGAAAGCCTTGTGTACTTGACCCGCCAATCACAACTACTCTGAAAATGTTGTCCTTCTTATCTTTTAGAAATGGCTGAGGCGCAACCTGTGGCTTGAAGTTTGGAAAGTATCTGCTGCCATAATCCGCACTTGTGATCATATATTCAGGCTGCTCAGATATGTTGATGAATAAATCCTGATATCCGTCACGATATCCAAATAATCGAAGGAGAATTTCGATTAAGACAAATATGATAACTGGGGTTAATAATGTAATTGTATAGAAAAGAACGAGCTTTTCTTTAGGGGTCTTATTCACAACTGTCATTTTTTGATATTTGGACAAATATATCTTCTATATGAAAAAATTTCCCGATTTTTTGGTAAAAACTTGCTTATAATTCAGGGCGCAGTGGAAGCGCTGCCAACGGAAAATTAACGGTGATAGATATGAATAAAAAGAGACTAGTACTAGTACTACTTCTATTCATGGGAGCATGTAGTGTTAGTAATGATGATTCTGAAACTCCATTAGAAAATGAAATCACTGAACTTGAAGCCCTCAAAACAAGGCTTAGTTCAGTTCAGCAAGCCGAACAAATTATAACCTCCTTTTCAAGCGATACACAAAATGATCGCGACATTGTTCAGCTAAATTTAGATAACCAGGAAACTGTAATTCTCTCCGCATCACTAATAGATAGTTTAGCCTTCGATTCAGATGCATGGCGACTTAGAGTTATCTATAGCGACGAAACAGACATTGAACTATTTGCTGTTGGTGAGAAGATATTCAGAAGTGATCAATTCAGTGTTCAGTTAAATCCATCAGGCAATAATCCTCTGGCTGCTCTTGTAACCATTGATATGCCGGTTCCCGGTAAATTTAATATAGAAGTTGTCGGCAAAACATCCTTTGGGATATCCATCACTCATGAATTCGATGATATCAAATACGATCATGAATTACCTATTCTAGGCCTTTATCAGAATTACGAAAATGAAATTGTATTTGAATATGAAAGCTCGACTGGAACTCTGCTTCAGTCAGAGTCCTATTTCATTACTACAGCCAGAACAGCAACCCCAGATGTTGATGTAAACATTAATAACCTTCCTCAAACTGATGAAGGAATATTTTTCAACACAGACCTTAAGATGGGTTTTGATCAACGAGGAGAAATTCGCTGGATATGGACTCATCCTGCTCACTATGTTTTCAGAAAACTTCAAAATGGTAACCTGATCATTTCATCTAATGAATCTATGATCATGTATCATACGCGAAGATTTTACGAGGTAAGTATGCTTGGTGAAATCATCCAGACTTATGAGACACCTAATTATCAGCATCATGAAATTAGGGAATTGCCGAATGGTAATTTTTTGGTTTCAACCAATTCAACTCCTCTTTTCCAGGGAAGCACTCTGAATCAGGAAGATTTTCTCATAGAATACGATCGAACGACCGGGTCTAATGTTCAATTTTTCGATTTCAATCTGATTTTAGATAATCAAAGACCACACATACCCGGTGAGAGAACCGGAGACTGGTTACATAACAATGCCATTTATTACGATTCGGATACGAATGCTTTAATTATGTCTGGCAGGGCACAAAGTGCCGTAGTTAGCATAGACTATACCACCAAGGAAGTAAACTGGATTATTTCCCATCCAAGCGGATGGACTGGTGACTTAGCTAATAAAACGCTTACACCTGTTGATGAAAGTGGTACTCCAATCAATGTATCGGACGAAGATTTCTGGCCCTATGGTCAACATGCAGCTATGACATTACCAAATGGAAATATTTTTATGTATGATAACGGCCGTTATAGAGGATTCTATGATAGCCCATCTGCACCTGCAAGTAGTTATAGCCGAGCAGTTGAATACCGAGTAGACGCTCAAAATATGACCATTGAAAAGGTTTGGGAATTTGATCATAACAAGACTCTTTTCACGCCATTTACAGGAGACGTTGATTACTTTCCTGAAAATGACCACAGATTAATCAGTTTTATGTGGGGATCGGGTGACACACCTCGATTTTTCGAACTGGATGAAAACGATAATATCGTTTTTGAAGCAACTGTAAATAGAGGAAACAATAATTACCGAATGGAGAAAATTTATCTCTATGATGGTATGGATTGACATCTAAGACTATAATACATCAACCATAATTAGACACTTTACATCATGGCAACCAAGCTAATCCGTAAAGGACTGAGCATTGCAATGCTCTTTATTTTAGGCACACAATTAACAATGGCACAATCACAACTCATCAAACCAGAAATTGAAGCAAAGGTTGATAGCCTACTGGAAATAATGACTCTGGAAGAAAAAGTTGGACAACTGGTTCTTCATAATGGAACCTTTGAACTCACCGGACCAAAACCAGAAGGTGACTTAAGTGTCCGATATGATCTGATGAGGAATGGTGGCGTTGGCGCTATGCTCAATGTGATCGGTACTGAAAATACTATGGCTGCTCAGAAACTAGTAGTTGAAAATAGCCGCCTCGGCATACCGTTGATGTTCGGCTACGATGTTATTCATGGTTTCAAAACCATCTTCCCTATTCCGCTAGCAGAAACTGCATCCTGGGATGTAGAGAAAGTTCAGAATGGTGCAAGAGTAGCTGCAACAGAAGCCTCAGCAGTTGGAATTACATGGACCTTTGCTCCTATGATTGATATCACCAGAGATGCACGATGGGGTCGAGTTATGGAAACAGGCGGTGAAGATCCTTTCCTGGTTTCTCAAATGGCAGTCGCACGAGTTAAAGGATTTCAAACAGATGACCTTTCAGCCGATAACTCAATAGCAGCAACAACAAAGCATTTTGCAGCATACGGATTCTCAGAGTCAGGTAGAGATTATAATACTGTCGATATAAGTAAGCATATGCTTCATAACGTTGTGCTTCCTCCTTTTAAGGCCGCCAATGATGCCGGTGTGGCAACAGTTATGAGTGCATTTAATGATTTATGGGGTATCCCTGCAACTACACACAATTATCTTCAAAATGAAGTTCTTAAAGGTGACTGGGACTTCAACGGATTTATTGTAACTGATTGGGGCACTATCCGTCAGCTGGTTTCACATGGTTACCTACCTGATACCAAACTTGGTTCTATCGATGCTATAAATGCCGGAACTGATATGGATATGGAATCTTCAGGATTTCAGGATCATCTGGCGAATTTGGTAAACGAAGGTGAAGTTGATATCAAAGTGGTTGATGAGGCTGTCAGAAGAATTCTGAGAGTTAAATATTTACTTGGCCTCTTTGATGATCCATATAAATACTCAGATCCTGAAAGAGAAAAGGAATTACTCTATACAGATGAACACAGAGCTGCCTCAAGAGATATGGCGCGCCGTTCTATTGTTTTACTTGAAAATCAGAACGACCTCCTCCCTCTTAAAAAAGATGTGAAATCAATAGCTGTTATTGGAGCATTGGCTAATGATAAAGATTCACCTTTAGGCTCATGGAGAGCGCAAGGCGTTTCTAACTCAGCAACTTCTCTTTTAGAAGGAATCCAAAGCGCCGTCTCAAAAAATACTTCTGTAGAATATGCCGAAGGTTATACAATGGCTGTTGGTCGTAGAACTATGCCAAGAGAACTGGTATTCCCTGAAGATGATGGTTCCGGTTTTAAGAAAGCTATTGAAATAGCTAAAAAATCTGATGTGGTTGTTATGGCTGTTGGAGAAGAAGCCTTTCAAACTGGTGAAGGACGTTCTCAAGTAGATATTAGCCTTAGAGGAAGACAACTTGAGTTATTGAAGTTGATTAAGGAAGTCAATGATAATGTAGTAGTTGTACTTATGAACGGTCGTCCTATAGCAGAACCATGGATGTA
>CBFHVG010000082.1:0-9423 GCA_965659005.1 uncultured Balneolaceae bacterium | reverse complement strand
TTGGGATGAACATGCTATTCACTTCTATCTGGATGACATGGAGAACATCACGCTCAGTATAAATCGCCCGGAAGAATATGATCAGGAGAACTGGCCGTTTGATAAGCCACACTATTTTCTACTAAACCTGGCGGTTGGCGGCATGTGGGGTGGTAAAGAAGGGGTTGACGATTCCATTTTCCCTTCTGAGTTTCTCATCGATTATGTGAGGGTGTATCAGCTTTAGGATTGATACAAATTAAGTCATCCTGAATGAATCACCATAAGGTGATGAAATGAAGGACCTTACAATGATTTGAAAAGATCCTTCGGCATGCCTCAGGATGACTATGAATTTATTTGAAACATTAAGCCCACTCTTCCGAAAAGGCATACTTATCTCCAACATTCAAAAGGGCAAATATGTCAGATCTCATCGGCATTGATGTAAGGAAGCGAAGTCAGGAAGCTGATTAGATCGAGAATGATGTCCCGCAGCCACAGCTTTCAGTCGCTTGTGGATTATCGAAGGTAAAGCCTCTAGCGTCTAAGCCATCCGGGTAATCAATTTCGATCCCATCCAGATACATAAGATGCTTTTCTTCCACTACAATCTGAATACCCTGACTTTCAAAAATTTTATCTTCTTCCGTTTTAAAGTCGAGACCAAGCTTATATGAAAGCCCGGAACATCCTCCTCCTTCAACGGCCATTCTAAGAAATAAATCTTTATCCAGATTTTCTTTCTCCATAATCAGTCGAACTTGCTTAGCAGCTCTTTCCGTTAACTGCACAGGTTGTCCGGAATTTGTTTGCACACTTCCTTCAACAGAAAGCTCAGACACAGAAGTCTCTTCTTCATCCACGTCTATGAGCGAGGCAATAATATCGTCCAGGTTTTCCTCTTGTGCTGACATATTTAGATTCGTTTTAAATAATACTATTCAATTTAAGCACTTTTATTCGAAAAAGTGTAATGCTCTACACCATCTTTAACATACACATCGAGCACTCCTGCACTAACAAGAGTTACCAATATTTTGGATGCCCTGTAGGTAGTTACATGGATTAATGTTGAGAAGCGTTCAACAGTAATGTCGCTGTATTCATTCAAAAAACGGAACAGGCTTTGTTCATTAGGGCCATACTCAAAGGTTACACCACTGCTGGAACTATTGTTCTTCATTATAGCAATGCGTTCATCAGAAGCTTCCACATTTTCATCATCAATTCGAATCAGAACTTTACGTTTCTTTTTTCCTTTGAGATAAATTGGTTTGTTTTCAGCTTCAGGGACTTTAACCATAAGCACATCCTTCTTACCGGTATGGATCAGCTCAATCTCTATCTTTACCATGGGTATACAGAGTTCTTCAACGGCCTGGTTGATATAAAATTCTTCCTCCATATAATTTTCAACACCATCGATATAGCCATTGTCTTCAATACCAATGAGGATGTTGCCACCCGATGTATTGGCAAATGCTGCGATTTCCCGAGCAATTTTATCAGGGGATGCGATGGTTTTCTTAAACTCAAGAAAGGTCCCCTCACCCATATTGATGAGGTTAATAAGATCCCTCTTTGACATGTCTGAAATTCGAACGCTATTCTGATGCTGCAGATATTGAGAATATTCGTCCTTCATAATTTCAATTGTCAGTTATTCGAATATGATGTTTTCTTGTTTGAAAGGATAAACGAATCCAATCAAATCAAAATTTCATCTTTTGGATCCCTTGTCATCAGTTCAAACAGTACCTCTTTTGGATCAACATCAAGAAAAAGTATCTTGTAGACTGATGATGATATAGGAAGGTCCACATTATGATTTACGGCCCAATCATGAACAGCCTTTGTTGTTTTAACACCTTCAGCAACCATGTTCATACTCTTCACAACATCAACGAGCTTCTCACCTTTTCCTATTCTGTGGCCCACATTCCAGTTTCGTGAGTGAGTTGAATTACAGGTAACTATGAGATCACCTAATCCCGTTAGGCCTGAGAAGGTATCAGAGTGTGCTCCAAGCATCGCGCCCATGCGTTTCATCTCATGGAGCCCTCGTGTAATGAGGGCAGCTTTAGCATTATCACCCAGATCAATGCCATCAATAATTCCGGCTGCAATAGCCATGATATTTTTTATCGAACCGCCAATTTCAACACCAATAATATCAAGATTCAGATAAACTCTGAACATTGGGGTAATGAATGCTTGCTGTATAAGACGGGCTGTACGTTGTGAATAAGCAGATGCGACAATAGCCGTTGGTCTTAACCTGGAAACTTCTTCAGCATGTGAAGGTCCATAGAGTACACCTATATTATCTTCAAGAATTTTTCCATCAAGAACCTGAACCAATACCTGTGACATAGTAAGAAAAGTATCGACTTCAAATCCTTTGGATACTGTAACTATAATCTCATCACCGCGCAGCAAGCCTTTGATCTTTCCTGCTATTTCTCTCACAGTGTGCGAAGGGGTAGCCAATAAAACTATATCAGCGCCTTCAAGGGTTTCAGCTATATCTGTGAAGGCTTTAATTTTTGGAGGAAGTTGAACCTCAACCAAATAAGCAGGATTTCTATTGTGCTCATTAATTCCCTCAACCACTTCAGGTTCTCTTGCCCAGATTCTCACATTGTTTCCTGCTGTATCTAAGACCAGGGCTAGTGCTGTTCCAAAACTACCTCCACCAAGTACAGCTACATTTTTCATGATTCAACCTCAACAGAAGACTGAGTATTTAGCTTGCCACTGGATGGTTTAAAAGATTTAACTCTGTTCTCAGTACCGCTCATCAGCCTTCCAATGTTAGCTCTGTGTCTATAAATAATTCCTGTAGCAGCGAGTGCACCAAATATGACTATGCTGCCATCAATATTCCAAAGGAAAATATACTTTAGTACCAGCAAGCTAACCGGATACATGAAGGAACCGAGTATTGAAGCTAATGACACATAATGTGATGCAAACATTACAACTAAAAACACGCCCAGGGCAATACTTATTGAGACAGGCTCAATTCCATATAGCATACCACATGCGGTTAGAACACCTTTCCCACCTCGAAAGCCAGCATAAAGTGGAAACATATGCCCTATCATGGCAAAGAAACCACAGGCTATAGGTAAAAAGGCATCTACCTCCCATCCTGGTGGAGAAATAGGGCCCTCACCAATATTAAAAGCCAGAAAAGCAATCCAGTAGGTTGTTGAGAATCCCTTAATAAAATCCATGACAACAACTATGGATCCGGATTTAAATCCAAGTACTCTGAATGTATTGGTAGCCCCGGCATTACCGCTTCCATGATCTCGAACATCAACACCGTTCAAAGCCTTTCCAACCCATACCGAAGAAGGGATGGAACCAATCAGATAACTGATCAGAAGTACGGAAAATAATGCCAACATGGTTGTGTGATTTTAACTACTTAACGAAAGATAAAGAGGTTGGTTTAAACGTGTCTTTCAGCATGATAAGATGAACGCACTAGCGGTCCACTTTCCACATGCTCTATTCCAAGCTCTTCACCAATTCTTTTGTATTCAGCAAACTGATCAGGGTGAACCCATTCTTTTACTGGATGATGCATTTTCGTTGGTTGCATGTACTGTCCTATGGTAAGTACATCAACACCATGATCAACACAATCTTGCATCAGTTGTATAACTTCTTCAGGTTGTTCGCCTAAACCGACCATTATTCCTGTTTTTGTACGGATACCAGCATTTTTAACTCTTTGAAGCAGTTCCAGAGAGCGCTCATATCTGGCCTGAGGTCTGACACGGCGGTAGAGTCTTGGCACTGTTTCAAGATTATGGCTCAATACATCGGGCGGAGTGTCTATTACGATTTGAAGAGCATCCCAGACACCCCTGAAATCTGGAATCAATGATTCAATGGTTACACCATCAATTTGTTTTCTAAGCTCTGTATGGCACTCAGCAAAAATAGGTGCTCCACCATCCTTTCTTTCATCTCGGTTGACGGATGTCAGAACAACGTGCTTTAATTTCATTTTACTTGCGGCATCAGCGACACGACGAGGCTCATCCCAGTCCAGACCTTGCATTGGGCGCCCTGTTTTAACAGCACAAAAGGCACAGGATCTGGTACATACATCACCAAGAATCATAAACGTGGCTGTACCAGCACCCCAGCATTCACCCATATTTGGGCATCTAGCTTCAGCACAAACAGTATTCAAATTGTGCTTTCTGATGGTTTCAGAAACTTCCTTAAAAGTATCCCCTGATGGCAGTTTTACCCTTAACCAATCTGGTCTGCGTTGCTCAGGGGCTTTTTCTACAATTTCGAGTTCTTTTATCATAATCTATTAGGGTGCTTTAGAGCTTCTAAAGTTACAAAATTTTTGCGTACTCCTCAGGGAGGGCTTTTCTTGGATGAAGGTCAACATCAAAGACCTCTTCAAAATTCGTTATTACTTTGTTTTTTACTTCTTGCATCGGAATGGGCTTGCCTAGAATTTTATCAAGAGAAGTGACAGCTTTATCATCGATACCACAGGGCACAATGTTTTTAAAATAGTTTAGATGAGCATTCACATTGAAGGCAAAACCGTGCATGGTAACCCACCTCGAGGATCGAATACCCATTGCGCATATTTTTTCTTCCCCAATCCAAACACCGGTTAATCCATCAATTCGACCAGCATCGATGCCATAATCGGCACAAGTTTTGATGATTACTTCTTCCAGATACCTGAGGTATTTATGGATATCGGTGAAATATCTGTCGAGATCCATAATAGGATAACCCACAATCTGACCGGGGCCATGATAAGTGATATCTCCTCCTCTGTCTATTTTGACAAAGGTCGCATCCAGTTCATTAAGCTCATCCTCATTTTTGAGAAGGTTAGCTTCATCACCACTTTTTCCCAAGGTATACACATGAGGATGCTCTACCAGCAAGAGTACGTCATTCATCCGTTCACCAACGAATTCACCCTTTTGCTCGGCTCGCTTCTCGGCAATAATTTGTTTCTGAATGAGATGTTGAAGATCCCAAGTCTCCTGATAGGGTGATTGTTTCAGATCGTAAACATCGACTATCTTTTTCATGGACTTAATTAGACAAGAAAGGCTCCGATTGGGAGCCTTTCAAATTCCGAATTGTTATGTAAATAACAATTACTTCTTAACAGGGGTGCCCAGGTGAACGCCTTCATTGTAGGCTTCAGCTGCAGCTTCCATAACAGCTTCCGACATAGTCGGGTGTGGGTGAACAGCCTGAATAATTTCATGACCTGTAGTTTCCAGATCACGAGCAACGACAGCCTCTGCGATCATATCGGTAACTCCAGCACCAATCATGTGGCAACCCAACCATTCGCCATATTTAGCATCAAAGATCACTTTAACAAAGCCTTCTTCGTGTCCAACAGCAGTAGCCTTACCGGATGCCGAGAATGGGAACTTACCGACTTTGATATCATAACCAGCTTCCTTAGCTGCTTCTTCTGTTAAACCAACAGAAGCAACTTGAGGCTCGCAATAAGTACAACCTGGAATATTACCGTAGTTAATATCATTTGGAGATAAACCAGAGAGTTTTTCAACACAAACTGTTGCTTCATGAGAAGCTTTATGAGCTAACCAAGGAGCACCAATTACGTCACCGATAGCATAAATACCACCAACACCTGTGTGGTAAGTTGTACGATCAACCTGTACAGCGCCGCGATCAACTTTTACGCCAATTTCTTCAAGACCTATACCTTCAACATTACCGGTTACACCAACAGCAGAAAGAACAACATCAGCTTCGATCTCTTCTTTGCCTTTTTTGGTGTTTACAGTCACCTTAACGCCTGCGCCTTTTTTCTCAACTTTATCTACAGTGGATTCAAGCATAAGCTTCATGCCTTTTTTCTTGTAGATCTTACCAAGCTCACGTCCAACATCTTTGTCCTCTACAGGAACCAATGTTTTCTGCATTTCAATAATGGTTACTTCGGTACCAATACTGTTATAGAAGTAAGCGAACTCAACGCCGATAGCGCCTGCTCCCATAATCACAATTTTCTTTGGCTGCTTATCAAGCTGCATGGCTCTTTCAGAATCGATAACCATAGTGCCATCAATCGGGATTGATGGAATCTCTCTTGGACGAGCACCAGTTGCCAGTATAAAGTACTTAGCGTTTATCGTTTCAACTTCCTTGCCTTTATCATCAGTTACAGCAAGCTCTGTTTTTGACTTGAATGAACCGGCGCCCATGAATACATCAATCTTGTTTGCTTTCATTAGGAACTGAACACCTTTGCTCATCTTGCTGGCAACATTTCGGCTTCTTTTAACCATTGCGCCAAAGTCAGCTGAAAAATCGCTAACGGTAACTCCATAGTCAGATGCATGCTGAATGGATTCAAATACTTCAGCTGATCGAAGAAGTGCTTTGGTTGGAATACAGCCGATGTTAAGACAAACACCGCCTAAAAATCTTTTTTCAATAATTGCAGTTTTAAAGCCCAATTGTGATGCTCTGATAGCCGCAACGTAACCGCCGGGGCCTGAACCAATCACGCATACGTCAAATTGTTTTGCCATGGTCTCTTTCAAATGATTTTAGTTCGAATATACTGTTGAGAACAGTCGCCTTTTTTTAGGCGGTAAAAGGTAAGGTTTTTAGATGAGATATATAAGCCTAACAATGTGGATAAAATTGTTATGGATAAGCTTGAGTTTTTTAATGATAAGGGTAGATTTGTGATAGAAGTCGACCTATCTAAATAACTATACATGAGACAATCACTTACAGCGGCAAAAATTGCAGTATTTCTATGCATCCTAACTATCAGTAGTTCAGCATTAGCATCTGGGGATGAACCTGTTAATCAGAATTATAAACAAGAACTTATAGATCACTTTGAGCAAAAGGGGATCGATATATCCGCTTATTTCGATGATGAGCGCTTCGAACTGATTGAGGATATTCGCGGAAAATTCAAAAGAGCGGTTGAACGCAAGATCGAAAGCTTCGAAGACTATCAGCAGGTAATTAACTACGAGAAGAAAAAGAAGGTTGCTGAGGATTTCATTAAGAATCATAACTCTGCGCTGGAAGGTGCAGAATCTAAGTATGACATCCCCAGGGAGGTCATTGTGGGTATTATTGGTATAGAATCTGAATTCGGGAAATATGCCGGCAAATACAATCCATTCAATGCATATGTTTCAATGTATGCCTATGGATATCGCTCTAAGTTTGCTCTTGCACAGCTCGAAGAGTTATTCATTTTTGCTGAAAAACATCAGCATGAAGTCCTTGAAATGAAGTCATCTTATGCTGGAGCTATTTCATATGCACAGTTTCTGCCATGGTCTCTTAACCGCTGGTTTGTAGGTGGTGATGTTTATGATATGGATAACAATATCTATTCAGTGGCCAACTTCTTATCTCATTATAAAGGCGTAACCGGTTCACTCGAGAAGGCTGTTCTGAAATACAATAACAGCACGCTCTACCGTCAGGCTGTGCTTGCTTTAGCAGACGACGCAAAAGAGTTTACAGGGAAGTAAAGGCAGAGAGCTAGGTAAATTAATTGTTCAATTTCTGTGGATAACTAATAGTTGTCACAGGTAGTAGCTCATAAATAAATATCGGTCATCATCACCGTATTCAAAACCTGCTCTCTCGTAAAGTCTGCGAGCCTCATTATTTTCTAGTACTTCTAGCGTCACTTTACAGCAATCCATCTCTTTTGCTTTCTCTTTCACTTTTTCGATGAGTGACATCCCAACTCCCCGGCCTCTTACCTCCGAACTAACTGCTAAATCATGAATATTGATCAGCTTTTTTGCATAGAATGTTGAGAATCCAACAAAACAATTGGCGACACCAACAGCCATCTCACCATCATAAGCCAAAAAAATAAGTGCGTTATCAAAGGCCTTTAATTCACTAATCAGATTTTCAACCACATAAGGCTTAAGTGGCTTTCCTCCACCCATTGGATCCATGGCATACATATTGGTGAGACCGAGAATAGCTGAACAATGATCACTGTTACTAAGATCAGCTTGTATTACTTTCATAGCTATTCCTCTCCACTTTCATCAAGTCCCGGGTTTACTTTAACACCCTTTTTATAAACCTCTTCATTGATCAGGTTGCCTTCTTCATCCCATAATTTAACAGTGCCATCAATTACACCATCAGAACTCCAGGGAACTTCCGATTTTAACTCACCACTGATAAAATATTCTTTAGTGAAACCACCTTCTTTACTCCATTCGACCCAGAGTTCGCCGGTTGAGTACCAAGTTCTTGATGCGATGGTTTGGCCATCCTGATATACATTTTCTCTAAGGCGGACATCCTGATCATTATAACTATTCACCTGTTTTACAAACCCGTCTTCAAACTGCCAGACCATCTTTGGTGCCAGCACACCGGTCATTGTTCCTGAACCTGTATAAGGGTCATCCGTTCCTTCTAGATAGAATATGGAACCAAAGGCTTTCATCAAGTCTTCATCATCGGCCTGATATTCGAGGGTTACCTCATCGAATATGAATTTTGATCGGCGTTGCTCACAAGCAGAAAAAAGGAACAAAAAACAGAATAAAATGATCAGGCCCAGCCTCATGATGTTAACCCTGCTTAAACTTAAACAGGTTCTCTGACCCAACTTTCTCTTCAGCCTGAGTGAGAGCATACATGGAATCGAAGAGAACAATCGGATTCTCTTCAAGATCTTTAGTCACATGAGTTGAATAGGAAGCGTTCAGTTTATTGATCACATCACTGTCATTTTGTAACCACCTGGCAGCATGATAGGTGACTCCGCTCATTATCATTTCTACATTATATTCAGCCTGCATTCTATGCTGAACTACTTCAAACTGTAAAACACCAACTGTTCCAAGTAGTAGTTCATTTCCAACACCATTCGGAACCTCAAACACATGAACCACACCTTCTTCCGAAAGTTGTTTTAGGCCTTCTCGAAGTTGTTTTCTTTTGAATGGATCCTTGGTTGTTGCCTTCATGAAATGCTCTGGGGTAAAGAGTGGAATTACATTAAAGCGAACAGGGGATTTATCATATAAAGTTGTTCCTATTCGGAAAAATCCAGGATTGAACAAAGATACTATATCGCCTGGATAAGCCTCTTCCATAAGTTGTCGTTCATCACCCATCAATGTGTGTGGTGTAGCCATTCGCACTTTCTTACCTGAGGCTTCATGTACAACTTCAATGCCTCTTTTGAAATGACCTGATGTAACACGAACAAAAGCTGCTGAGTCACGATGACCGGGATTCATATTCGCCTGAAGTTTGAATATGAAGCCACTGAAATTATCTCCCAGTACACGTACTTCTCCTTCCGCATTTTTATACTCATTGGGTGAAGGAGCCAAGTTTTTAAAATGACTCAAAAATACATCAAGGCCGAAGTTGTTAAGA
>CBFHVG010000081.1:0-39459 GCA_965659005.1 uncultured Balneolaceae bacterium | reverse complement strand
TCAAGTAATCGAAATTAACGATCTATCAATGATCAATAATTTGTGGGACCTACTCACTTTCAATTCTTCTGAAATTGAAAATGATATTGCTCGTTTAGCCCTAAAAAATATATCCACCTTTACTCACACGCCCGTTTTTCAAAGCTCTACTCCTGAACACATTTACATTGGAAAAGATGTTAAAATCGAAGCAGGAGTTGTTTTAATTGCCGATGAAGGTCCAATTGTTATCAGAGATGGTGCAAAAATTTTAGCAGGTTCTCTTATTCGCGGGCCAGTTTCAATTGGTGAAAACGCAACTATCAATATGGGGGCAAAAATCTATGGAAATACCAGCATTGGCACCTATTGTAAAATAGGCGGCGAGGTTAATTCATCTATTTTTCACTCATATTCAAATAAAGGACATGATGGATTTGTTGGCCACTCTTTGATCGGCCAGTGGGTAAACCTGGGAGCAGATACCAACACATCGAATCTGAAGAACAACTACAGTCATGTAAGGATTGCAAACTTTGAGACCGGTGAAATGATTAATACGGGGCAACAGTTTTTCGGATCTGCTTTAGGTGATCATTGCAAGACTGCAATCAATACGCAGTTGAATACAGGAACCGTAGCTGGAGTAAGTTGTAATATCATTTCAAATGGGTTTCCTCCAAGCTATATGAAATCCTTTAGCTGGCTAGGCAGAGACAAAGTGTACGACTTCAAACTTGATAAAGCACTTGAGGTCATGAGAGTTATGATGAAAAGAAGAGACATAGAACTCACTGATGATTATATCGAAATGATGAAACACATCAGCCAACATAAATAGTTTATAGCACTCTCCGGGCCTCAATAAATCGCTTGTCCCAGTAATTTTCTGAAAGTGAAGATATCATTACACCACTACTGGTCGAGGCATGTAAAAACCGATCCCCTTCCACAATAACCCCAACGTGTAATGTTCTCTTACCTGTCTTAAAAAACACCATATCACCAATTGAGACTCTACCTCTCTTTATTTTCTTCCCATACTTTATCTGATCTTTTGTTGATCTGGGAATATCCTTATCAAAATAGTCTTCGAAAATGATTTGCATTAAAGCTGAGCAATCAACTCCCGAATAACTTGATCCACCTAAAGCATAAGGAATTCCTTTCCAATCCTGATAAGCCAGTTTAAGTGATTTGGTTCTGTCGGAATCTGATTTTGAAACGGCTGACAAGGTTGGAGGTGTACTCGTGGTCTCTTTCTTTGGTTTCTTTTCCGGAATGGTACCATCTGCGGTCATTCTTGGGGCTACCCCACATGATAGAAGAGTCAAACTAAACAGAATGATAAGTATTAATAATCGGTTCAAAGCCTGTAAGTGTAGATGTATTTATTCCCTACAAATAATCTATATTTATATATAAATAACAAGTCGGCTTTTATTAAAACTTAATGGACTTATTAGTCAACATAGATCATGTAGCCACTCTGAGAAATGCCAGAGGTGAAGGCTACCCTATTCCAGCAGAAGCTGCAAAGGTTTGTGAAGAGGCAGGTGCTGCAGGTATTGTGTTTCATTTGCGTGGTGATCGCAGACATATCCTTGATGATGATGTATTCGAACTAAAGGAAGTAGTAAGTGGAACCCTTGATTTTGAGATGGCTGCTACTGATGAGATGATTGAAATCCTAAAAAAAGCAGATCCACACCTGTGCACATTAGTCCCTGAAGGGAGAGAAGAACTCACAACCGAAGGTGGCTTGAATATGTCGCGTGTTTTCACCGATTTTAAAAACAGGGTATTCCCAGCCATAAGAGAAACTGATATTCAAATCAGCTTATTCCTTGATCCTAACGAAAGCGATGTATTAAAAGCTCATGAACTAGGGGCTGATGCTGTTGAGTTACATACTGGAACATATGCCAACGCTAATAGTACTCATGCCAGACAAGCTGAACTAGAGCGTCTTGTTAATGCTGCCGAACTTATTCATTCTTTAGGAATGAAAGTAAATGCCGGGCATGGTTTGAATCTCGAGAATTTAAGACCCCTACTGGAATCGGTAAAAAATATTAATGAGATTAGTATTGGTCACGCATTAATCAGTCAGTCTCTTTTCTGGGGTTTTGAGAAAACAGTTAAAGCATATCTGGATATAATGAATGACTTCAAATAAATCTTTTAAAAGCGGATATGTAGCAATCATTGGGAAACCGAATGCTGGGAAATCGACTTTGATGAACAATATGTTAGGGTCAAAACTTTCAATAGCTACCCATAAGGCCCAGACTACTCGGCATCAGGTTGTTGGAATTCATTCGGATGAAGATTCACAAATTATATTTCTGGATACTCCAGGCATCATAAATCCGAAGTATGAACTTCAAAAGGCAATGATGAAGTTTGTTGAGAAGGCAGAAAAAGAAGCTGATCTCATTCTATACATTTTTGATGCAACCTATCATAAGATTGATGAAGAAATTATTGAAGGTCTCAAAACCCTTCGAAAACCAATATTCCTTATTCTGAATAAAATTGATCTAACTGAACAGGAATCTATTGCTCAACTTACAGAGAAACTGATTCATCAATACCCATTCAAAGAAGTCATACCTATATCGGCCTTACATGGTGAAGGCGTTAAAGGAATTTTTGATGTCATCAAAAAGAACCTCCCTGTTGGTCCCCCATTTTATCCGGATGATATTCTAAGCGAGCACCCGGTTCGGTTTTTTGTTTCTGAACTCATCAGAGAACAAATATTTCTTCAATATCATGAGGAAATACCATATTCCTGCACAGTTGAAGTAATTCAATATGAAGAGCGTGAAGATCTGGATTATATAAATGCCGAAGTGATCGTCAATCGAAATTCTCAAAAGGGAATGATCATAGGGAAAGGTGGGCAAGCTATAAAGAAACTGGGCTCTAAGTCTCGGGAAAGCATTGAGCAATTTATAGACAAAAAAGTGTTTCTGGACTTACATGTTAAGGTGCGAGATAAATGGCGTGATAATGAGAATATGCTGCGTAATCTTGGGTATAACTAAAGTCAGTATTCAAACAAGAATGAAATGAAAAAACTACTTCTCTTAATTTCACTCTTAAGCATTAGCTCAAATTTAAATGCTCAGGAAAGACTAAGAGCCAGAGACTATGGAATTAAGATTGGAATACTCACTCCTGGAAGATTTAATTCCATAACCGATGTAGATCAGGTAAGTGTTGGGCATAGTACACTCATTGAATCTGATTCCATACGAACAGGGGTTACAATGATTATTCCCCATCAGGATGATTTATTTAAACAACGTGTTCCAGCAGCAGTTTATGTTGGAAATGGATATGGTAAAGCTCTTGGATTCACTCAGATCGATGAATTAGGTGAAATTGAAACACCAATAGGTTTAACAAATACATTAAGCATTCATACTGTTGCCAATGGAATTACTGATTATGTTTTGAGAGGAAATGAATCAGCCAGGTCCGTAAATCCTGTTGTTGGTGAGACAAATGATGGACAATTAAATGATATCAGAGGCCGGCATATAACTATTGATCATGTTTATGAAGCCATTGGCAGAGCAACCTCAGGCTATACTAAGGAAGGAAATGTTGGTGCAGGAACAGGAAGCAGAGCGCTTGGATATAAAGGAGGCATCGGAACTTCTTCAAGGGTATTACCAAATGAAATGGGTGGTTACACCGTAGGCGTTCTTGTACAATCCAATTTTGGAGGAATCCTTGAAATTGATGGAGCTCCTATCGGAGAGGAATTGAACAATCACTACATGGCAAATCAAGTTCCTTATGATGTTGATGGCTCAGTTATGATAATTGTTGCAACAGATGCCCCAATCACTTCAAGAAATCTCAAAAGACTTGCAAAAAGAGCTTTTTTAGGTATAGCTGGAGTCGGCGGTTTTGCTTCAAACGGCAGTGGCGATTATGTGATCGCTTTCTCAACGAATGAAAAAGTTCGTGTTAATATGTCCGAGAGAAATCGGGAAAATGAAATTACTGTTTTAGATAACAATGCTATGACTCCACTTTTTCTGGCAGCTGTAGAAGCAACAGAAGAAGCCATCATCAATTCCCTATTTGCTGCTGAAGATTTAGAAGGACATCGGATCAATCAAAAGGCTCTACCCATACCCGAAGTTTTAGAGATTCTCAAGAAATACAGAGTTATTGAGTGATTTAGAATTATCGCTTTTAGACTGATATAAACAATAAAGGTCATCGACCTTCCCATCTATCTGAGTAAGCCACTTAGCAAAAAAACGATCAAAAGATGGCACCACTCTTACCCACCTTAAATATTTCAACGTTATTAATCTGTTTAAAAAAGCTGTCACTAAGCTCATTATCTACATATTCAGCAGAATTAATTTTAACTCACATACACATTTATTCTTGACTATTTGGATTGATTTAGGGTACATTGTGGGATGAAGTGGGAGAAAGTGGGGATTTTCTTTTATTTCATGTATAGCAATCTAGCAACTAATCGATTCCAATCGTGCCGACTTTTAAAGGAGAATATGAGCATAGTGTAGACGTGAAGGGCCGTGTTGCCTTTCCTCTAAAGCTACGCAAAGCACTCCATCCTGATGCGCAGGACAGGCTTACACTTCTGCGTGGAATCGACCCTTGTATCTATTTATACCCTGAAAATGAATGGGAAGTAGTAGAAAATAAATTACTCAGCATAAATTCCTTCTCGAAACAAGGTCGTTTGGTCAAAAGAAACTTCTTACGCTACGCTGAAGACCTTACGCTAGACAAGCAAAACCGTATTCCTATCCCCCAACATCTCAAGGAATACGCAGGAATCACTACAAAAGCTCTATTTATTGGTGTTGGTGAATTTGTTGAAATCTGGTCGCCTGAAAAACTTGACGAACTGGATGCAAACTTTACTGATGAAGCAAGAGAAGAGCTTTTTGAAAATGTACTGGGCGGAATTAATCTGGATGCAAATGATAGCTGACATGACTACATATCATGAGCATATCCCAGTACTACTCGAGGAAACGATTGACGCCCTCATCACAAATCCATCAGGTATATATATAGATGGTACCCTTGGCGGCGGCGGGCATTCCGTCGAGATCCTGTCAAGATTATCTACAGACGGCACCCTTTTTGGAGTAGATCAGGATGACGAAGCTTTATCAGCTGCTACATCCAGAATCGGTAACGACCCCAGATTCCAAACTCTGAAAGGAAATTTCGGTTATCTGGATACACTACTCTCCCCTGAATACCATGGAAAAGTTGATGGCATCCTACTTGATCTGGGTGTTTCTACACATCAAATAAAAGAAGGCGATCGCGGCTTCAGTTTTCAGGAAGATGGACCACTTGATATGAGAATGGGAAATTTAACTTCCGGTTCAGCTTATGAAGTGGTTAATAATTATTCATATGAGGATCTAAGGGATGTGATCTTTCATTATGGAGAAGAAAAGAATAGCAGGAAAATAGCTCGAACAATTATTGAAAACCGTCCCATCGAGACAACACAAAATCTGCGGTCGGTAATCGCAGATGTTGTCCCTAAAAAATTTGAAGTAAAGAGTCTAGCTCGCGTTTTTCAGGCCATCCGAATAGAAGTTAACAAGGAGTTACAGGTACTGGAAGATGTTCTGACGCAATCATTAGACATTCTAACCGAGGGAGGTAGACTGGTAATCATCTCCTATCATTCACTTGAAGATCGAATCGTAAAAAGATTCTTCAAATCAGGAAATCTCAAAGGTGAGATAAAAAAAGATTTCTACGGAAATCCACTATCCCCATTAAATATCATCAACAGACAGGTTATTACTCCAACTCAGGAAGAAATAGACCGAAATCCGGCTTCAAGAAGTGCCAAGCTAAGGATTGCTGAAAAAACAGGAGGGCAGCAATCATGATGGTACAATCCCCACTTCGCCGTACCGACTTTCAACCAAATATGCGGAAAGTCAAAATACCTGAACTGAATAAAAAGTACGACAAGAAAGAGAAGGCTAGAAAAGCTAACATACCTGAAGCTAAAAAGATCACCATCCCTCAAATAAAGCCATGGAAAATATTCCTGGCTATTTTAGGTTTAGGGACTTTCGGTTTTTTGTATCTCAGTCATGTGTTCTCCACACAAAAATTGCTCAATGAAATTCAGGTATTGGAACAAGAATACTCAAAAGCGAAAAGTATTCACGATGAATACAAACTTGAGTATGATAAACTAGTTGGTCCATCTGAAATTTATGAAAGAGCAAAAGAACTCGGCTTTATTGACAAAGGCCCTGCCGATCAAGTAATCAAGGTAAAGGAGTAGACCCTGATGAACGAACGCACAGCCATTTTAAGTCGCATGTTCCTTGTATTAGGCTTAATACTGCTACTCCCCTGTGCCCTTGCATTCCAGATGATCAGAATCAATGTTATTAAGGGTGAAGAGTTAAGAACACTCTGGAGCAAACAAGCTATTGAAAATATCCCCATCCCGGCTGAACGCGGACAAATTTACGACTCAAACGGTACCCTTCTCGTTACAAATGTAGCTGATTACAAAATCGCTCTTGATCCTAAAGTACCTGAGCTTACTAAGGATGATGTTGACCTTCTTTTTCAGAAAATGGGTGAAGTTACCGGGCTTGGTGCTAATGAATTTCACAGAAAACTTAATAATGCACCTGTAAGGTCCAGATATGTTGTCCTTGCTAAAAATCTGAGTGTTACTCAAAAAGAAGCCATTGATCAGCTTGATATTCGAGGTGTAATAATAGAAGAGAATTTTAAGAGGAAATATACATTTGGTTCTCTTGCAGCTCATGTTCTTGGTTTTGTAAATCACGACCTAAATGGTCGATCCGGCATTGAATCATATTATAATGATGAATTGAAGGGTAAGGAAGGACAACAACAGGTTCGTCGAGATCCTCAAAACAGAATTTTTGCATATGTAGGAGCTCCTCGAAAACTCCCTGTACAAGGATATTCTGTCCATACTACAATCGATGCCTACATCCAGGCCATTCTTGAAGACGAGTTAAAAGCAGGTGTAGTTAGAACAAAATCAAATTATGGTACAGCTATAGTAATGGATCCGGAGACGGGTGCAATCAAAGCCATGGCCAATTATCCCACATTTGATCCTAATCAGCCTGGAATATATGATGTTGAGGATCGCAGAAACTTTGCAATAGCTGATAGAATTGAACCGGGATCTACCTTCAAACTAGTCACAGCAATTTCTGCCGTAGAACAAGGGGTTGTCGATTTTGATGAAGAATTCGATACCGGAGATGGGGTGATGGAGGTTTATGGCCTTCCGATCCGTGACCACGATCCATTAGGTACCATCAATTTTGTAGAAGTGATTCAAAAGTCATCTAATGTTGCAACTGCTGAGATAGCGATGCGACTAAAGCCCGAAGTCTTTTATCAGTATGCAAGAAATATGGGTTTCGGTACTCTTACTAATATTGATATTTCAGGAGAAGTAGCCGGTTCATTAGCTAAACCTTATGACTGGAGTGCGGTAACATTGCCATTTATTGCTCATGGTTATGAGATACTGACAACGCCTCTTCAGGTTACTTCAGCTTATGGTGCATTTGCAAACGGTGGCAAACTAATGAGACCCTATGTAGTTGATAAAATTGTAGATGACAAAGGAAATGTAATCACTGAAAATGAACCAATTGAAATCCGAAAGATTGCTAAAAAACGGACATTGGAAAAACTCCTACCTGTTTTTGAAAGTGTTTTAGAGGATTCAGGAACAGCTGGTTGGGCGAATGTTGAAGGTTTATCCATTGCGGGTAAAACCGGAACGGCTAAAAAAGTAGTGGAAGGCCGTTACCAAAATTTCTACCGCGCATCATTTACAGGATTCTTTCCATCACATGATCCGAAATATGTGATCTATGTTTTGCTTGACGAACCAAAAACAAGTGTTTACGGCGGTTATGCTGCCGGACCAATCTTCAGACAGACGGCTACCCGCATTGCGGGACTGGATGATGACATCCAGAGAGAAATGAACCTTGGTGAGAGTGAAATCCTGGCAGAAGCCAAGGTTCCTCTCATCATCGGTTTATCTAAAGATGAAGCCAAAGTAGTTCTGAATAATTTGTCTTTAGAATATACACTGGACGGAATGGGTGAAAAGGTTATTGATCAATGGCCAGATGCCGGTAGTGTCTTAATTGAAAAAGAAAAAGTCAGTCTTATTCTTTCGGAAACAATTGCAGAATCTGATAGTGCAAGCATCAAAGAAGGATATGCTGAAATTCCTCCGCTCAAAGGAATTCACATGAGAAAAGCTTTGCATGAACTCACCAAACTTGGTTTTAAAACTGAAATGATCGGTTCCGGTACTGTATTCGCACAGTATCCAAAAGCCGGTGAAGTGATGAAAAAAGGTTTAACCGTGACCATTCGCGGTAAAGCTAAATCAATGGAAAATTTAAACTCAGTAGTGGCAGCTAATGGAAATTAGTGCTTTAGTTGATCTTTGTGTACCGCTGGACGTTACACTTCCTGACAAGGAAGGTGATTTTGGTCCGCTTATTCAAGACTCAAGAAAAGTTACTGAAGGTTCTGTTTTTATTGCTATTAGGGGGACTGAAGTTGACGGTCATATTTTCATTGATGATGCAATTGAACGTGGTGCGGCTGTAATAATCTGTGAGGAGTCGTTCTATACGAATAAAGACATTTCTGTAATTGAAGTCGAAAATACCCGCGCTATTCTGGGAAAATTAGCACAAGCTTTTGCGGGAAACCCTGCAGAAAAGCTAAAAATTATTGGAATAACGGGTACAAATGGTAAAACAACCACAGCTACACTTGTTTACAAAGTACTTAGACATCTGAATAAAAATGCCGCAATGCTTGGCACAGTGGCTAATTACTTGCAGGATGAAATGTTCGAAAGTAAACTAACCACAGCTGACCCACTAGATTTAGCTTCCGATATGTCGAAGATGCTTGAAATAGGCACCGAATATCTTGTAATGGAAGTTTCTTCTCATGCTTTGCATCAGCATAGAATTGGTGGGGTAAATTTCGACGTGACCGCTTTTACCAACCTTTCTCACGACCATCTGGATTATCATGAAACCGTTGAAGAGTATGCTAAAGCCAAGAAAATGCTTTTTGATGGGTTAACAGGTGATTCCATTGCTGTGATCAACACAGATGATCCTAGAGGCTCGTATATGGTGGAAGACAGTAACGCTACAATATATGACTTCGGCTTTGTTGGGGATTCTCTTTATGAATGTGCATTAATCTCAAATGATGCAGACGGACTTATCATCAATGTAGAAGATACCAGCATTAGCTCTCCCCTTGTAGGCTTATTTAATGCATATAATCTAGCTACAGCTTATTTGATATGTAGAGCACTTGACCTTCCTAACGAAGAAATCATAGCTGCCTTTGGTGAAATAGCTGGCGCACCTGGTAGAATGGAAAGCATCAAAGTTGAAAGCTGTCCATATGTAATAGTTGACTATGCCCATTCACCACATGCTCTAGAGAATGTACTAGAAACTCTAAAATCCTTAAAAGCTGATCACCAGAAACTGTGGGTAGTTTTTGGATGCGGAGGCAATCGAGATGTAGCAAAGCGACCTGAAATGGCAAAAATTTCAGAGAAACTGGCTGATTATGTAGTGGTTACAAGCGATAACCCTCGTTTTGAAGATCCTCAGCACATCATTGGTGACATTATGAATGGTTTTGCACTGAAATCAGCTATTTCGCAGTTCGTTGATAGAAAAGAAGCTATTTATCACGCAATAAATGCCGCCACGCCAAGCGATATCATACTGATTGCCGGTAAAGGGCATGAAGATTATCAGGAAGTAAATGGTGAAAGAGCTCAATTCGATGACAGAGTAATTGCTAGAGAAGCTTTGCACCACAGAGCAGAATTACCAAATAACGCAGGGGATCAATAATGTTATACGAATTACTCCAATGGCTAGAAGATGTATATCAACCACCCGGGTTTGGTGTATTTGCATTTATCACAACCCGAACAGCCCTTGCAGCAACAACTGCTTTAATTATTAGCCTCATTTTTGGAAGACGTATAATCTACTGGCTTGGCAATATGCAGCTGAAAGAGGTGATTCGTGAGGATATTGGTCTAGACCATCACAGGACTAAAGCCGGAACACCATCAATGGGTGGTGTAATCATTCTTTTAGCCATAATCGTACCTGCTGTTCTCTGGATGAAAATGGATTCAGTGTATGCCTGGCTCATTGTTTTTGTGACCCTATCACTGGGTATAGTTGGCTTCATTGATGATTATATCAAAGTAGTTAAGAAAGATAAAAGCGGTCTAGCAGGTCGATTTAAGCTGGCTGGTCAGGTTACTGTAGGACTTATTTTTGGCTCTGTTTTGTACTTCCATCCTGATTTCTCTGATTTCAATACCATTACTACCATCCCATTCCTGAAAAATGTGAACGTAGATTATGCATATTTCTTCCCTGATTATGGTTGGATAATCTATATACCTGTTTGCATTTTCATTATTACTGCAACAAGTAATGCAACTAATCTTACAGATGGTTTAGATGGTCTGGCAGCCGGAATATCAGCTATCTGCGGTATTGTTTTCGCTATATTCTCATATATAACAGGTCGGGAAGATTACAGTGAATTCCTTAGCATTATTCACCTCCCAGTTGCATCCGAGCTTACAATTTTCTGTGCTGCTTTAATTGGTGCCTGCATAGGATTCCTCTGGTATAACACACACCCGGCATCTGTATTCATGGGAGATACCGGATCACTGGCCTTAGGAGGCGCATTTGGTGCCCTAGCATTGATGATCCACAAAGAACTTCTACTCCCCTTCATTTGTGGAGTCTTCTTCTTCGAAACTATTTCTGTGATTATTCAGACTACCTACTTCCGTTATACTAAAAAGAAATACGGTGAAGGTAAGCGGGTTTTTCTTATGGCTCCAATTCATCATCATTTTGAAATGAAGGGTTGGTCCGAATCCAAAATAGTAGTTCGGTTTTGGATTATTTCAATTCTGATGGCCATTATCAGTTTACTAACGCTAAAATTGCGATGATAGAAGTTCGGAATAAACATATCGTCGTAGTTGGAGCAGCCAGAAGTGGGGTGGCTGTTGCTAAATTACTTCATAAAAAAGGTGCAGAAGTTTTTGTGAGTGATCACTCGGCTATTGCAGATTATGCGAAAGCTGATTTTGAAAGACTTGGCATCAGGTATGAAGAATGTGGACATAGCGATGAGGCTTATAATGCCGATTTTGCTGTTGTGAGTCCTGGAGTTCCTACTGAAGTACCCATAGTTCAGTTTTACCTGAATACTGGTAAGATGGTTTATTCAGAAGTAGAAGCCGCAAATTGGTTTACTGATCTTCCCATTATAGCCACGACGGGAAGTAATGGGAAAACAACAGTAACTAACTGGATTAGTCATACCTGGAAAACAGCTAAAGAACCCCACGGAGTTGGCGGAAATATTGGAACTGCTTTTTCAGATATAGTAGATGATCAAAAAGACGGCCACTTCATATTGGAAGTGAGCAGCTTTCAACTGGATCATATAGATACTTTCAAACCTTTCTGCAGTTTATTGTTAAATATTACTCCAGATCACCTGGATCGATACAATAATGATTTTGATCAATATGCAGCTTCTAAATTTAGAATCTGTATGAACCAGAATGACGAAGACTTTTTCATTTACAACTTTGATGACCCCGTCATTAAATCATTCATAGATAGTAAGATTAAAGATAAAGGCCCTCATCCTCATTTCTGGGCTTTTTCAAATGAGCAAGAAGTTCCGGAAGGAGCATTCGTTCGAGACAACAATATCATCTTCAAATTCAATAACAAGGAAGAAACCCTTATGCCAGTGTATGATCTTGGTCTACCGGGCCAGCATAATCTAAATAACGGAATGGCGGCAGCTTTAGCAGCAAGGGCGGCAGAAATCACAAATGATGTAATTCGTGAAAGTCTTCAGACTTTTGAAGGCGTTGAACATCGTTTAGAAGTTGTCCGCATTCTTAATGGAGTTAAGTATATCAATGACAGCAAGGCTACCAATGTGAACGCTGTCTGGTATGCTTTAGATAGTTTTCACATGCCTTTAACTTTGATTTTGGGTGGACGAGATAAAGGCAACGACTATTCTGAATTACATCATCAGCTAAAAGAGAAAGTTCATACAATCATCGCGATTGGTGAATCAAAGGATAAAATCAAAAAGGAACTCGGTGATCTTGTTCCCAATCTGATTGAAGCTGAAAGCATGAATGAAGCAGTAAGAGCTTCACATAAAGTGACTAAACGTGGGGAAATTGTACTACTAAGCCCTGCTTGTGCATCATTCGATATGTTTGACGATTACGAAGACCGAGGTAATAAATTCAAAGAAGAGGTAAACAAACTCTAAATGATCTACACTTCGCCAAATAGATCTTACTCATACGTGATGGGTAGCAGCCCCGAGGATATTGATACCTCCAGGAGCGGGTCTGACCGCTATCTGCTGATCGCTGTTATCACACTAATGATGTTTGGTATACTGGCAGTGTACTCATCCATAGCTTACTTTGCAGAATCAAAAGACACATCTGCTGGAGCCTTAATCTTTGGGCATGTTATAAAACTCGGTATCGCATTTATAGTTATGCTGATTACCTCCAAGATCAACTATCATACCATTGCAAAATTAAGCCATCTCGGCGTTGTGATATCCTGGATACTATTAATTGCTGTTCTGGCATTTGGTACAGAAACATTTGGTGCAAAACGTTGGCTTAATATCGCCGGGTTCTCATTCCAGCCGTCATCCGTAGCATCTGTTGCGCTACTAATTCATATTTCTGTTTTACTGTCTGAGAAACAAGCTTACATCAAAGACTTCAAAAAAGCTTTTATGCCAGTTATGTTCTGGGTTCTTGGTACCTGTGCTCTGATTGGGTTGGAAGATTTTTCATCTGCAGGTTTGTTATTAGGTATGAGCATGATTGTAATGTTCGTAGGACGTGTTAGTATGATTCAGTTAGGTGCCCTTGTAATTATTGGCATACTTGGTGGTAGTATTCTTCTAAGTCAGTCTCCTGTTCGTCAAAGCCGGGTAGAACAGTATCTTACACAGATAAAAGATATTAAAAGTGATGAGTTTGTTCTTGAAGATGGTTATCAAGCGCAACAATCATTCATTGCAATTGCAAAAGGTGAAGTATTTGGTGTTGGAATAGGAAAAAGCACACAACGTGATTTCCTCCCAGCCCCTTATAATGATTTCATATTTGCTATAGTCGCCGAAGAGTATGGTATGTTTGGCTCTGGTATACTGGTACTCATATTCTCATTTATTCTGATCAGAGGAATAGTTTATATAGCTAGAAATGCTGAAGACTCATTGGGCATGCTCATCGCCCTATCCTGTACACTTACTATTGCTCTTTATGGATTTGTAAATGCATTAGTTGCTTGTGGTTTATTACCGGTAACAGGACTGCCTATGCCATTTGTAAGTTACGGTGGTACAAATATGCTATTTGCAGGATTTATGGTTGGACTCTTGCTTAATATTTCGAAGCATAAGAAAGATCGGAGGTCTGTGTTTTATGCATAATCCGAGAATTCTAATAGCAGCAGGCGGAACAGGCGGGCATGTTTACCCAGCGATATCAATTGCAGACGCAATAAAAGGAATTTTACCTGATGCCGAGATCCTATTTGTAGGCACCAAAAATCACATGGAATGGACTGCTGTTCCTAAAGCCGGCTACAAAATTAAATCAATCTGGATCAGTGGCTTCCATCGAAAACTGACTTTGAGGAATCTGATATTTCCTATCAAGCTACTCACAAGTATGTTCCAGAGTGTAAACATCATTTCAGGATTTAGACCTGATGTAATTGTGTCCTGTGGTGGTTATGTAGCCGGACCAATTGGTTACATCGCTGGGAAAAGAAATCTGCCTATCGTGATACAGGAACAGAATAGTTATCCAGGTGTTACGAATAAACTTCTGGCAAAATCAGCTAGTGTAATTTTTACAGCATTCAAACGTGCTGCTGATTACTTCCCCGAAGGCAAAGTTAAACTTGTTGGCAACCCAACACGTGCCAGTTTAAAATCTGTATCCAAAACCGAGGCTTTAAAAGCTTTTAGTTTCGATGAGGATGGTAAAGTACTTCTTGTTCTTGGTGGTAGTCTTGGTGCCAGAACTATCAACAGTGCAATACAGCTGAATCTCAAAAAATTGCATGACGAATATGGTCTTCAAATCATCTGGCAGTGCGGGAAAAGATATGAAGAACAGTTGAGATCGGAAGTTGATGAAGAATCATATAAAAAATTAAGGCTACAGGCTTATTTGAACAACATGCCTGAAGCATATGCAGCTGCGGATGTTGTAGTAAGTCGAGCAGGTGCTTCATCTTGTTCAGAGTTAATGCTCACTGGAAAAGCAAGTGTGCTTATTCCATCTCCTGTTGTAGCTGGAGATCATCAAACCCATAATGCAAAATCTATGTTTGATGAAGGTGCAGCTGTTTTACTGAAAGATGCTGAAGCGGTTGAACAATTACCTGATGTTGTAAACAAGCTTATTTCAGATCCAAAAATGCTTAGTGAAATGAGCGAAAAAGCACTGGCTTTATCGAAGCCTGATGCGGCAAATGAAATTGCACATGAAATCCTAAAACTTAGTAAAGCTCAATTGAATTGATGGAAAATAGAGTCTCAACACAGCCGGTTTTTGGTAAGACCAAGCATATTCACATGGTGGGTATTGGTGGAATAGGTATGAGTGGTATTGCTGAGATTCTTCTGCATAAAGGATATAAAGTTTCAGGATCTGATGGAAATGTAACGGAAACTACAAAACGTCTTGAGGAGCTTGGAGCAACCATCTTCAAGGGTCATAATGAAGATCAGATTGAAGGCGCAGATGTTGTTGTATATACATCAGCGGTTCAGGCGAATGAAAATCCGGAAACAAAAGCAGCCCTTGAGAAACGAATTCCTGTAATAAAGCGAGCGGAAATGCTGGCTGAACTTATGAGAATGAAATACGGAATCGGAGTTGCTGGTACTCATGGAAAAACCACAACAACGACCATGATTGGTCATATAATACAACAGGGATCATTTGATCCTACTATTGTTGTGGGAGGAAAAGTTCATTCCTTTGATAAAACCAATGCCGTAGTTGGAAAAGGTGATATTATAATTGTTGAAGCAGATGAGTTCGATCGCACATTTTTAAGACTTACTCCATCAATTGGTGTTATCACCAACATTGAAGCTGAGCATCTTGATATTTACAACGATCTGGAAGACGTAAAAGAAGCTTTTATAGATTATTCGAATAAGGTTCCTTTTTATGGCGCAGTGATTGTTTGCCTTGATGATCACAATGTTAGATCAATCCTACCACAGATTGAAAGAAGAACCATCAGCTATGGCATCACCCCACAGGCTGAATTGAGAGCCGTTGATATTATTTTGGATCAGTTTACAAGTACTTTTACTGTGGTACATGAAAATAATAAGCTTGGTGTGGTAACACTCAAAGCACCAGGTGAGCATAATGTGAAAAATGCACTGGCAGCCATTGCTGTAGGTCTCGAACTGCAGATGAACTTTAAGGATATCAAGAAAGGGATTGAAGAGTTTGAAGGGGTGTTCCGTCGTTTCCAGGAAAAATATGACGATAACGGTATTCTGGTTATTGACGACTATGCTCACCACCCAACTGAAGTACAGGCAACTCTTCAGGCAGCACTTAAAGGTTGGCCTGAAAGAAGAATTGTAGCTGTATTCCAGCCACATTTGTATTCAAGAACTCAAGATTTATACAAGGAATTTGGTCTTTCCTTCTTCGATGCTGATCTCATGATTATTACTGATGTATATCCATCTCGTGAGGCGCCAATAGAGGGAGTTTCCGGAAAGTTGATTGCAGATACAGCTGAGAAATATGGACATCGCTCAGTTATTTATGTGGAAGACAAAAAAGATGTACCAAAGACATTAAAAGAACTTGTTCAACCTGGTGACATTGTGATTACAATGGGAGCCGGTGATATCTACAAGTTTGGTGAAGAATTTATTGAGACACTTTAAAAGTGGAAAACATTAAAAAAGAACATATCACTGAAGAAACTAAGCCTAAGAGTAACAAGGCTAGGTTTGCTCTGGTTATCCTTGCAATGGGTACAGTTGCCATGGCAGGATTGTACTGGACAAAATCTTTAAAAGTGAACGATGTTCAGTTTACCGGTAACCATTTTTCCTTGACAGAGGAGTTAATATCTGTTGCAGATATTTCATCTGGAGTTCATCCTGATAGTATGGATTTGACAACTATCAAGAATAGAATTGAAGCTCTGGATTATGTAGATGAAGTTTTGATTCAGGTGGAACCCGGTGGAGATCTAATCTTTGATATTATAGAACGTGAACCCATTGGATTACTTATTAATGGATCTGACAGGGCTTATTTGGATAAAGATGGTGTAATCCTGCCTATCCCTGATGATCAGATTCTGGATTTACCATTGGTTTATGGGTTTAACACAAGAAAAGACACTCTGAAGTCAGAGGCTGTTAAACAGATAAGTGATTTTTTACAGACGGCAAAAACCAACTCTCTTCATTGGATAACGATTAGTGAGGTAGCTTATTCAGATGAAGAGGGAGTGGTTGCATTAAGCAATGAGAATGGAGTTAAGCTCATTTTTGGCAATAATAATTTCGATCACAAACTGGCTAACTGGGGTACCTTTTATACAGAAGTTGTCAGGGTGAAGGGAATGCAGTCTATGAGGCAAATAGACTTAAGATTCAGAAATCAGGTAGTAACAAAGGAAATTTAGCAATCAACAAAAGCGGAAAAGTCATGGCGGAACAAGAAAACATCGTAGTAGGTCTCGACATTGGTACTACAAAAATATGTGCAATCGTAGCTTCCAGTGATGAGCAAGGCAGAATCAACATTTTAGGAGTAGGAAAAGCTCCAAGTGAGGGTTTAAATCGTGGTGTTGTGGTTAACATCGATAAAACCGTTAATGCCATCAAGAAAGCTATAGACCAGGCAGAATTGGCTTCTGGTATTGAAGTTAATTCAGTAAATGTTGGGATCGCAGGTGATCACATCCGAAGTATGAGAAGTAAGGGTGTTATCACTATAAACAACAAGGACAATGAAATCACGGCTCTGGATGTGGAGCGTCTCCTTGAAGATTGTCAACGCATCATGCTACCAACCGACCAACAAATTATTCATGTCATACCTCAGGAATTCGTGGTTGATGGTCAGGATGGTATTGCTGACCCAGTAGGAATGAGTGGAATGCGCATGGAAGCTGAGGTTCACATTATTACCGGTCTGGTTTCTGCAGCAAAGAATATTTACCGTTGCGTAGAAAGAGCTGGTTATCAGGTCGCAGATATTATTCTGGAACCTCTTGCATCCTCCTATTCTGTTCTTGATCAGGAAGAACGTGAGGCTGGCGTGGTTCTGGTAGATATTGGTGGTGGAACAACTGATCTGGCAATTTTTCAGGATAATACCATACGCCATACTGCAGTCATTGCCATAGCTGGACAGAAAGTAACTGATGACATTCGTCTTGGCCTAAGTGTTTTAGATGAACAAGCTGAGACTCTGAAAAGAGACCATGGTGAGGCATTTGCTGATCTTATTCATGAAGATGAGATCATAACTGTTCCAGGTATTGCTGGACGTCCTCCAAAAGAAATTACCAAAAGTATTCTGGCTAAGATTATTCAAGCCAGAACTGAAGAAATCCTTGAAATCGTGGGTATTGAAATCAAACGAAGCGGTTATGTGGATTCTCTAAGCGCGGGATTAGTAATAACCGGTGGTGGTTCGCTAATCAAAAATATTTGTCCATTAGCCAATGAGGTTCTGGGCATGGACGCAAAAATCGGATTACCAATGGGTATCACCGGAGGATTGGTGAGCGAAGTGAATAATCCAATTTATGCAACGGGTGTTGGACTTGTAATGCATGCATTACGAACTAATGCTTCAAATAACCAGAATATGATTCCAGGATCAAGCAAAGGCACCAGTGTTGAGCAAGTTATGGTGAAAATTGCTGACCGAATGAGAAGCTGGTTCAAAGAACTTTAAATCAATCAACTATCAATCTAATAAACAGACGGTACACTCAATCCGAAAAGGAGATATCATCATGAATGAACACTCTCGATTTATATTCGACGAAAAAAGTCAGGATAACGCTAAAATAAAGGTTGTCGGCGTTGGCGGCGGCGGTGGAAATGCAGTTAATAACATGATTACCATGGGACTTAGCAGCGTTGAATACATTGCCTTAAATACAGATGCTCAAGCTCTTAAAGCGAGTTTGGCTAATGTTTGCATACAAGTAGGTTCTTCCCTAACCAATGGTCTCGGAGCTGGTGCTCGACCGGAAATCGGTCGTGAAGCAGTAGAAGAGAACAGACACGATATTGAAGAGTCAATTGATAATGCGGATATGCTTTTTGTAACTGCAGGAATGGGTGGCGGTACCGGTACCGGTGGCGCTCCAGTTGTAGCAGGAATTGCAAAAAGAAAAGGAATTTTAACAGTGGGCATTGTTACCACTCCATTCGAGTGTGAGGGCAAGATCCGTAAGAAATATGCCTTCGAAGGTATTAATGAGCTTAAGAAGAATTGCGATACAGTTATTGTAATTCCTAATGAGCGACTACTCGATATTTCAGATGAGAGCACATCACTTATTGATGCTTTCAACATGGCAAATGAAGTGCTTTATAATGCCACTAGAGGAATCAGTGATTTAATCCTGATGCCTGGTCTTATCAACCTTGATTTTGCTGATGTTCGAACTACGATGCTTGATGGTGGCGCTGCTATCATGGGTTCAGCTACTGCTGCAGGCCCAGAAAGAGCAGAAATTGCAGCTCGTGAAGCCATCAACTCACCACTTCTTGATGGTGTGAGCATACGTGGTGCAAGAAATGTACTTGTGAATATCTCAGCAGGTGGAAACCTGGGAATGAGAGAAACCACAACAGCAACCAGCATTATTCAACAGGAAGCTGGAGACGACGCTGAAATAATCCTGGGTACAGTTCTGGATGAATCATTTGATGATGAAATCAGAGTAACGGTAATCGCAACTGGTTTTGACCTTGCTGAAGATCGTAATACTCCGAAAGTAGCACCGAATGTTACTCAGCGTCAGGCTCAGGTACAGGTTCAGGCAAATATCCCAAAAGCGTCAGATATACCAACTCGTTTTAGTAGAAGAGAAAGCGACTTCTACAAAGGTGAAGGTAATCTGAAAAAATTGGATGCTCCTGCATTTCACAGACGTGATCTTTCAGCCAGAAAGATTGAGGAAGAGGAATTGAATGAAGCTCCTGCAGTAGAAGGAAATGATTTTGAAAAGAAAGCTACAGGTACAAGTTCTTTACCGAACAATAGATCTGAAAGAATTGAAAAAGGAGATTCAGATCAGCCTGCTTTCTTAAGAAAGATCATGGATTAATAGTCCTGTGCACATAGCAAATTGTCGGTTTGCATGGGCATGGTATCTCTAATTTTCAGACGACAAACACATTGGATTGATAGAAAATTAGCTTTGCTAAAAGCTATAGATTGCTAACTAGAGGGGATTTCCTGACGGAGGTCCCCTCTTATTTTTGACCGACGTTCATCGATTATTTTGGGGGCATTCAAGAAGACAGAGCCTCGGCCTTCTGACCACTTTTGTGCCATAACAAAAGTGGCAATGATTTAAGATTCTTCGTAGCGCTTATGAAGCTTAACCGGGTCCGTTCGGCGTCTTCTAATTCTGATATTCAGCACCTCAACAAGTAATGAGAAGAATACAGCAAAGTAGATGTAGCCTTTAGGAACATGATATTCAAAAGCCTCAATCATCAGCATAAAACCGATAAGTATTAGGAAGGATAAAGCCAGTACTTCAAGAGTTGGGTGACTCTTGATGAATTCAGCAATTCTACCAGCAAATACCATCATTACAATAATGGCTACAACAACTGCCACAACCATGAGTATTACTTCCTCAACCAAACCAATCGCTGTTAATATTGAATCAAATGAGAAAATCAGATCAAGGGCCACTATCTGAACAATAGCCTGAAACATCGTAGTTATACCCTTCTTGCCCTGCTCATCATGCTCACCCTCCATCTTATGATGAATCTCTACAGTAGATTTATAAATCAAGAATATACCACCTACAAATAAGATCAAATCCCGAGTACTGAACTCAAATTCAAATACGGTAAATAATGGTTCTGTAAAACCAATGATCCACGTAATACTAAATAGAAGCGCTAATCTGAAAATTAAAGCTAAAGCTAATCCTAAATTCCTTGTCTTTGCCTGCTGCTCAACCGGTAGTTTATTCGAAACAATTGAAATGAATATGACATTATCTACCCCAAGAACTATTTCAAGAAAGATCAGGGTTAGGAGTGCAACAATGTTCTCGGGCGCGAATAAAACTTCCAAATTAGTAAATTAGTTATTTGAGGTGGGTGGAATTTCAAATTTCACACTTCAAATTCCAAATTAGATGATGGTCAAGATCAAACGAATGGCCATTACCAAAGCTAGTACGGCAAAACCCCATTGAAGTTTTTTTCTTGAAATTCGGTGATTAAAATGTGCCCCAAGAAATCCACCAATCAAACCAGCTACAATTAATGGAAAGGCTGCACCAAAATCGACATAACCCCAAGTGTAAGGGGAAATGGTTGAAGACTCAGTGACTTCGTATGCGGTTAGTTGCACCACACCAGAAAGGGTGATTAAAACAATTGCAAATGATGAAATACTCACTGCTTTTCGAAAGGGCTGCTTATATATGAGGTTCATAATTGGTACCATAATCCCTCCTCCTCCAACACCAGCCAGTGAAGCAATCAAACCACCGATTCCACCAACGAAGAATGATCTTGAATAGGTGATATCAGAGAAGACGCGATCTTCTTCTACTGATGTATCCTGACCTCTCAAAAACATCATCACAGAAACAATAAGCAGCATTGAGATGAATACAATTACAAATGCCAGATCACTATAGTAATCAGATACAATAATGAGTTTTCCGGCATAAACACCGAGACTACCCAAAATCCCAACTCTGATGCTTTCATGTGCAAAAATATTCTTCTGCAAATACTGACGTATTGTACCACCTAACGAAGCAACCATAGTACAAAGAAGACCAGTACCTATTGTCCAGATAAAGGGATCGTTTACACCGGCTTGTTTAAAAAGAAAAAATAGAACAGGTGTAAAAATAATACCCCCGCCGATTCCAAGGAGTCCTGCTATTGTACCCGCAATGAACCCGATTAATGCAAGTCCGGCTATTGTCTCAATCAAATCTCAATCTCACCAGTTAAATAGGATTTTGCATGGCCAATTAATTCCACTCGGTCGCCCTTTACTTCACATACTAATTCACCTCTTCGATCTGAGATTTGACGGGCAGTCATTCTATTCTTACCCAGTCTTTTTGACCAGTAAGGGGCTAATTTTGTATGAGCCGAGCCTGTTACAGGATCTTCATCTACACCACTCTGTGGAGCAAAAAACCGAGACACGAAATCGACTTCATTACCTACCGCTGTAATTATAACCCCTCTGGCATCAATCTCTTTTAGCATTCTAAAATCAGGTGTTAAGTTGGCTACATCTTCTTCACTATCCAACACGACCATATAGTCATCGGATTTATAAATATGATCTGAACGAATTCCCAATCCATGAAATAAAACATCCGGAGCATCTGCTTCAGGCATCTCGTCAATAGGGAAATTCATAACTATAGAATCTCCATCTTTCCTCACTGTCAATACACCACTCTTAGTCTGAAATATTATTTCAGGTTTATCGTACCCCAAATGTTCGAATAAAACATGTGAGGAAGCAAGTGTAGCATGGCCGCACAAATCAACCTCAATTGTTGGAGTAAACCACCTTAATTCAAACTTCTCATCTTTTGATACGAAAAAAGCAGTTTCAGAAAGGTTATTCTCCATAGCAATTTTTTGCATTGCAGAATCTGATAGCCAGTCATTGAGAGGGCATACTGCAGCAGGATTCCCCCCAAACAATTCAGAAGTGAATGCATCAACCTGATATATTGGAATTTTCATAATTCAATCCCTTACTTCATTTATTTTAACCTTCGGGAAGTCTAATAAACTTTTTTGTGTTTATATACCTCCTCAAAGAACATTATACTTCTTTTACATGAAGCTTTATCCCTCTAATCTTACCGATAAGATTGGTTTCGAAATTATAAAAGAGGCCACATCAACTTTTGCTGTTTCAGATTTGGCAAAGGATTGGGCTCTGTCTGTATTTCCATCATCCAAGAAAGACCGCGTTGAACTACTTCAAAAGCAAACTTCTGAAATGATCGATGTGGAAAGAGATACAGACGCTCTTCCTATTAATGAGCTTCCTGATATTGAATCTTATCTAAATCAATCTAAAGCCAAAGGTAGTTTAATCCCTTTAAGTGCTTTTGTTGATATTCTTGTGGTTCTCTCAACCTCTCGTTTTGTTAAGAATTTTTTGAAATCAAGAAGTGAAAATAAACCCACTCTTTTTGCTCTTGGTGAAAATCTGATCCCATTAAAAGAAATCGAAAAAGAAATTCGGGGAAAAGTTTCTGAACAAGGAAGCTTAAAAGATGACGCCAGTCCTGAACTTCAGTCAATACGAAGAAATCTGAATAAAAAGCGTGGGGATCTAAGAACAGCCATCAACAGGGTGATGTCAAAAGCATCAAAAGATGGAATGACATCAGATGAGGGTGCCACTATTCGAAATGGCAGAATGGTTATTCCTGTACTTGCCGAGTATAAACGTAAAATTCAGGGATTTGTACATGATGTATCTTCGACTGGGCAGACAGTCTATCTGGAACCGGTTGAAGCTCTTCAGTTGAATAATGAGATTCGTCAATTAGAAATTGAAGAACAGCATGAAATTGAACGCATTCTTAAAGAACTGACAAATTATATACGCCAGAACAGGAAGTACATCCAGCAAAATTATGAGTCTCTGGCAGAATTCGACCTAATCAGAGCAAAAGCCAGACTTTCAATCAAGATTAACGGGATTATCCCAATCCTATCTGAGTCTTTTGATGTACACCTTAAGAAAACATTCAATCCACATCTGTTATTAAAGAATATGGACTTGAAAAAAGAAGATCAGGAGAACATTATTCCACTAGATCTGGAATTACTAGATGATGAGCGCTGTCTTGTAATTACAGGCCCAAATGCCGGCGGTAAGTCGGTAGCTATGAAAACTCTTGGTTTATGCGCTATTATGAATCAATCGGGATATGGCATACCCGCTTACGAAAGCTCTGAGTTACCAGTTTTCAAAGGTATATTTGTAGATATGGGCGATGACCAATCCATTGAAAATGATTTATCTACATTTTCATCAAGACTACAATGGATTCGGGAGACACAAAGGGAGTTAGTTGAGTATTCTCTTGTACTTATCGATGAAGCTGCCTCAGGCACAGATCCCGATGAAGGCTCAGCTTTATATCAGGCTTTTCTTGAAAAAACATGTGAATCGCCGGTTAAAACAATATTGACCACACATCATGGGGGGCTCAAGATATTTGCCCATGAATTCCCAATGGCCATAAATGGCTCTATGGAATTTGATCAAGCTACACTTTCACCTACTTATGTGTTTAAAAAAGGTGTTCCTGGATCATCTTATGCATTTGAGATTGCGCAAAGAATGAAACTTGATGCTGATTTACTTGAAAGAGCACGACAACTTACCGGTGAATCCAAAAATAAGATGGAATCACTTATCACTGAGCTTGAAAAGAAAAATCAGGAAGCTGAAGATTTCAAACGCAGACATCAGAGTATTTACGATAAGTCAGAAGCTCAGAAGAATCGTTATGAGGATAAAATGAAAATCCTTGAAAGAGAGAGAGAAAAGATAAGAACAAAAGCGCTGAAAGAAGCTAAATCTATAATGGATAATGCAAATCAACGCATTGAAGAAGCGGTTCAAAAAATCGTAGAACAAAAAGAATATGAAAAAGAGAGAGTAAAAGAGATCAGAGAAGATGTAAAAGAGCTTCATGAAGAAATTGATCAAGAACTTGAAGTTATTGAAGAGACTGTTGAAGAAGTAAATGAAACTGAACCCCCTGTAATTGGAGACCATGTTAAATTTAAAGATGGACATACCTCGGGTGAACTTATTGAAGTAAAGGGCAAAAATGCGGTCGTTCAGGCTGATGGACTTCGAATTAAAACTAAATTTAAAAATCTGGTTAAAACAGCTGCTCCAAAAAAACAAAGACAGAGTCGCGCTAGATCTAATGTGATTATTGGGGATTCTTCTTTTCTGGATAAACTTATAAAACCATCATTGGATTTAAGAGGAAAAAGAGCAGATGATGCACTAAATGAAGTAACTCACTATCTGGATTCAGCTATATTCAGAGGCCTTAATCAGGTTGAATTGATACATGGCCGGGGGGATGGCATCTTGAAAGATCAGATTCATCGAAATTTGAAAAAAAGGACTGACATCAAACGTTACTACTTGTCTGATGAAGACCAGGGTGGCGCAGGCTGCACAATAGTAGTAATACAGGATTAGTCTGATGGAATATTCTTTAAATCACTTTCAAGCATAAGTGCATCATTCATACCGAATTCTTTTAACCTATCATCGACGGTTTGATTTAATGCAAAGACCTTCTTACTTGTGAAGTCATATTCTGGAGCCAGAGCAAAAAAGCGATTTACTGAAGATCTTGAATGAAATAGAATTCCATCCCAATCTTTAGACTGTAGATCTATCAGCGTATTCGATACTTCATCCTCTGTTAATCCTCTTTCTCTAAAAACCGTTAAATCATTATAGGCCACTCCCAGCTCTTCAAGTAAACCGGGCATTTCTTCCCGTGTATTATCTCCTGCCGGATAAAGTGTAGTACCCATTCGCTTAAAACGAATCATAAATTCCAGCACATCAATAGGCTTAGCTTTTGCGTGCGGCAGAACTGCAGGCACCCCTTTCTTCTCCAGAAAATCCTGAGTTAATGGATCAATTACGAAATTTAGCTTTGTTTTTAGTTCCTCAACTTTGTTGAATTTTTCAACCTGCATCCAGAAGAATTCTGTATTCCTTTTAGAGCCATGAATTACGTTCTTGTAAGCTGAAAACCCTTCGAAGGTTTCTGTTATTAACTCATCTTCATCAATAATTTCATAGTATTTTAAAGGAGCTTGAATCACTTCATGATTCAAATAGAGCAGAGCTTTTTCAAATGCGTGAGCGTCTTCAATTGCAGTAGTAATTACAACTTTCATTTCTTTAATGTACCCTCAGCTTCTAGAAATTCAAGAGTTTCAACTGCATGTCTCATATGTGGAATTACTATAGAACCTCCTACAATCAGTGCTACATTCATAGCATCAATGATTTCATCTTTGGTCCATCCTGCTTCAGCACATTGCTCAAGATGATAGTCTATACAGTCATTGCATCTTAAAACTGCTGAAGCTACTAAACCCAGTAACTCTTTTGTTTTTGAATTTAATGCCCCATCTCTATAGGTGTTGGTATCCATATTGAAAAAACGTTTTACACCCAGGTGGTCCAGTTCCATGATCTTTTCATTCATCACAGCTCTTTTTTCTCTAAAATCTTCTAAACGATTGGTTACCTTATCTGACATGGGATTCTATTTTTTTAGGCTCAATTTTCTATAGTGTATTAAAGATAAGGAAAAGGATGCTGAAACAGGATGAAGTTTAATTTCAAAAAACAACCTAAACACCGCCTGGTTGTGATGGGCGACAGTCTTTCCCAGGGATTTAATAACGGGGGTATCTACAGAACTGATTTAAGCTTTCCGGCTTTCCTCGCAAGAGCCATGAATTCCAATCCAAAATTTGAGCAACCGTCATTCACCGCTCAGGCAGGTTTGCCAATAAATATGGAAGTTTTAATTCGTGGACTTCATGACGAATTTGGAGACAGTCTCGAATGGGATGAATACCTACCAGCTGGTTCACATCTCATCAAAACACTTAGACGAATAAAAAAATATTGGGAAGGAAAATTCAAGGATCTGAAAGTTGACAGGGACATTCCCTTTCATAACCAATCTATCTGGGGGCTTGGAATTTCGGATTCATGGGTAGTAAATAGTTATAAATGCCAGAACTTTGTTTCGAATCATCAAACGGAGTTCAATGTTTTTGATATGCTACCAGATAATTCCATGTATACCACAGCTCAACTGGTGCTAAATCCTACATTCTCTGAAGAAGCAATTCACAAAAATATGCTCGATAATATTGAGCATTTTTCAAATGATGGTGGGATTGAAAACCTGATTATTTGTCTCGGCCATAATAACATAGTGAAAGCTGTTACTGCATTAAGGTTTGAGTGGTCCGAGCCCGATCATCTCTATACTTTTCCATCTGACAGGCCAAGTACTGTTTCCAGACCTGAGCATTTTGAATTAGAATATCGTGCTCTAGCCGAACGTGTTTCTAAATTCAATGCAAAAAACATATTTGTACCCACTATTCCATATGTCACAATTCCTCCTGTAATGAGAGGTGTCAACTCTGATCTGAGTTCAGCTAAAAATGGATATTTTGACTTTTATACCCGCTTTTGGGTGTGGGATAATGATTTTAATCCGAAACGACACCCATTCCTTACTCGTGAGGAATCCATTTTATTAGATCAGACCGTTGATGAATACAACCAAATTATAAGGAAAGTGGCTGATGAATATGGCTGGAATACTGTGCCAGTAGGAGAAAGAGTTGCAGCTATTGCCCGAAGAAGATTAGGAGGAGAAGTTAAAAGGCGTTTTCCGTCTGCTTTTCTTGAAGCACTTAATTTAAATACTCAAACCTCTCATCTCGTTAATGAAGATATGACTTGTGAGCTGAGTACAGATTATATCCGACTAAGTAAAGAAACAGGAAAATTATTCAGAGGTGGTATTTTCAGTTTAGATGGTTTACATCCAACAACAATTGGTTATGGTCTGATGGCAGGTGTTTACTATGAAGTCATGAAAAATGCCGGAGTTAAATTCGAATCTGAAATGGATTGGGAATACATCATTTCACAGGATTCACTGGTTAACAATCCACCCATTCTGTTGCTGGAATTACGATCTCTGCTAAGGTATTTGAGTATGGGCAGGAATGAGAGTTTTATTCATCTTGGGAGAAATCTTCTTGCTCAGATTATGGATGTTTTTTCCAGGGACCTTTCCGGTAAATAATGGGGTTAGTAGGGATTCACATAATCTTCACATAAGAAAACGACCTTCGGCTTTCACAAAAATCAACATTCGCTATTTAAATGAAGAGACTGCTAACAGCCATACTTTTTGGCTCTTTAATTGCCAATTGTGCTCCTGTTGAAAAAGATGCTGCTTATGACGCTGCAGCTGACACACTTCGATATGAACAGGAAAAATATATTCGGAATATTCAGCAATTAACCTTCGGAGCTAATAATGCCGAAGCATACTGGAGCTTTGACGACTCTAAAATTATCCTTCAATCAGATAATGCTGACTGGGGAGTTGGGTGCGATCAAATATTTTACATCGATCTTAATAACCCTCCAACCGACAACTCACCCCTGCCAATGATTTCAACCGGAGATGGCAGAACAACTTGTTCTTTCTTTCTTCCTGGTGATGAGACATTTGTATATGGTTCAACACACCTAGGCAATAAAGCTTGTCCAGAGGTACCTGAAAGAGGCCCAGGTGGAGCTTATGTATGGCCTATTTATGAAGACTACGACATCTTCAAAGCGAATCTGAATGGTGATATTGTTGAACAACTCACCAGCACGCCTGGTTATGATGCTGAAGCAGTGGTGTCTCCAGATGGTACAAAAATTGTCTTCACCTCAATGAGGTCTGGTGATCTTGAACTGTATGTAATGGATATCGATGGATCTAATATTGTTCAGGTTACTGATGAACTGGGTTATGACGGTGGCGCATTCTTTTCACCCGATTCCAAAAAATTAGTATTCCGTTCTTCACGCCCTAAAACAGATGAAGAGAAAGAAAAATATACCTCACTTCTATCTCAGGGTTTAGTTGAGCCTACAGACATGGAGATTTACACTGTTAATATTGATGGCACCGAACTTACTCAGATTACCGATCTGGGTAATGCTAACTGGGCACCTTATTTCCACCCAAGTGGAGAGAAAATTATTTTTTCTTCTAATCATGCTTCACAAAGAGGTTTTCCTTTTAACCTTTATATGATTAATACTGACGGAACAGGTTTGGAACAAATTACTTTTGATGGTGAGTTTGATTCATTTGCAATGTTCTCTCGAGACGGGAAGAAATTGGTATTTTCATCAAACAGAAATAACGGTGGTGATAGATCAACTAATGTTTTTGTAGCTGATTGGATAGAATAATTAAATAATTAGCCTTGTCTAAATTTTTTATTAAGCCTACCTTCGTTTATGAAGTTAGGCTTATTTTTTTCCATCTTATTTTTATTGTTTAATCAAACTGCATCGGCTCAAAAAGGGAGTATTAAAGGTGTGGTTATTAATCAAGAGACAACCCAACCACTGGCTGATCTCAATGTTGGGCTCGAAGGAACAACTAAAGGTGCCTTCACAGATGCATATGGCGCATTTGAAATTAAGAATATTGAAGAAGGAGATTACGCCCTCATCATATCAGGAATTGGTTTTAAACGCTTTAAAAAAAACATACAGATTTCTGATACAAGTGTAGTTCAACTCAATATTCAGATGATTCCGGTTTTTAATGAATTAGAACAGGTAGTTATAACCGGAACCATGAGAGAAATTTCTGTAAAAGACTCACCTGTTAAAGTGAACATGGTTCCAAAATCGTTTCTGGGTAAATCTTCAGCTCAAAATCTAATGGATGCCCTGGATTATGTTAATGGTTTACAAAATCAATCAGAATGCGCTGTTTGCGGAACCAATAGTGTAAGGATAAATGGTATGGATGGTCCGTATACTGCGGTGCTTATTGATGGAATGCCATTGGTGGGCTCACTTGCATCGGTTTATAGCCTAAATGGAATTAACCCTGATATTATCAAAAATATTGAAATTATTAAGGGCCCTAATTCAACACTCTATGGTTCACAAGCCATGGGAGGCGTAATAAATATTGTTACGGTCGACCCTTCTGATAGTCCAGCTATAAGTAGCAGGATTTCATCTTCCACTCATTCAGAAAACGATTTGAATTTTAGTGCTTCTAAGCAATTCAAGAAATTCAGCACACTCATTTCGACTTCCTACTATTCACAGAGTCAATTCATTGATCAGAACAATGATTTATTCGCTGACATTACAATGGATAACAGATTATCTGTCTTCAATAAATGGAAGTTTAATAGAAAAAATGATCAGGACTTCAATTTTGCAGTTAAGTTATACATGGAAGACCGCATGGGAGGAACTGAGAATTACAGTCACTCAATCAGAGGTGATAACCGGATTTATGGTGAAAGTATTTTTACTGATCGCATAGAGGTTCTGGGTAACTATGAATTTCTATTGGGAAATGAACAATTTAAGTTTGAATCATCTTATTCCTACCACGATCAGGACAGTTATTATGGTGATCTCAGCTATGTTGCAAATCAACAAACTGCATTTGGAAACCTAATATGGGACAAACGCTTTTCAGCTGAAAGAAACCTAATCATGGGTTCAACCTTTCGATATGATATTCTGAACCAGAACTTTGATGATCAAAATATACTCGGAGGAAGTCGTGATCTCAGAGTAATTCCAGGTCTATTTGCTCAATATGATCATATTTTCTCACTTAAGACCCGCGGATTAATTGGTTTAAGAGCCGATCATTTTAATGATCATGGGATTATTCTTTCTCCCCGTTTGAACATGAAGTATGATGCTTCAAAACACACAACTTTTCGATTCAACATTGGTACAGGATTCCGTGTTGTGAATTTATTTACTGAGGAACATGAAGCTCTTAATGGCTCTCGCAGAGTTGTTCTTGAGGAAGCCTTAGATCCGGAACAATCGCTTAATGTGACTACAAACTGGAATCAAATTATTGATATCGGACCATCCATATTGAATGTAGACGTGGACTTATTCTACACTTATTTCACAAACCAGATTCTGCCTATTTACGATCAGGACCCAAACCTTATTTATTATCGAAATTTAGATGGTTTTTCAGTTTCTCAAGGAATATCCATATCCGCAGCTCATAATTTCATAGCACCACTTACCTATAGTATTGGTTTTACAGTTTTGGATGCCTACCGAGAAGAAGATGGAGTTCGTGAATCAGTTGTTTATTCCCCCGATTTCACTTCTGTTTTTACTCTTACCTATACCTTTGAAAAACAAAACATAGTTCTTGATTATACCGGGCGCTTGCTTAGTCGAGTTCGTTTGCCAGAATATGATGGGTTATCCGAATATTCACCAACATTTACTGAACATAACATCAAGTTTACTAAATCACTTTCTAGTGGATTAAGCCTCTTTGCTGCTGTGAATAATGTTTTCAATTATACCCAACAAAACCCAATTCTTTCACCTGATCAACCTTTTGGCGCAGATTTTGCAACTGATTATGTGTATGGCCCAATACAGGGAAGAAGAGCTATTTTTGGCTTATCACTAAAGATAAACTAGTGATCAAAGAGGTAAATCTGACTGGCTATGTTATTACCTATGATCTTTTCTTGTCCATCCAGAGAAACCTTGACCGGTCCATCAAAAGGTGACTTTTCCAGAATTTGAATTTCTATACCAGGGATGAGACCCTCTTCTTCAAGATAACGAAGTAAATCCGAATCCTGGTCCTTCACTCTTCCGATCAGATACTTCTTATTTAACTCAGCATCAGTAATAGATAAAAGTGCCATTTCCGGTACTTCACCATCTTTGGTTGGAATGGGATCACCATGAGGATCATGAGTAGGATTCTTGAGAATTTCGGCAATTCTATCCTCAAACTGTTCCGAGATGTGATGTTCCAGTTTTTCAGCTTCATCATGAACATCTGCCCACGAATAACCCATTACCTCTTTCAGATATAGTTCAAGAAGTCGGTGATGCCTTAGAATTTCGAGTGCTATTTTTTTTCCGGCTTCTGTGAGTACAACTCCTTTGTAAGATGTGTATTCAACAAGACCTGACTGATCCAGCTTTTTGATCATGTTAGTTACTGAGGCAGAAGAAACTTCAAGATTATTCGCAATATTTTTGGTAGTTGCACCATCACCCTCAGTATTCAGGATGTAAATTGCCTTCAGATAGTCTTCAATGGATTGACTAAGTACTCTGCGCATTGATCCTACTCGCCTTCCTCATCACTTAACTTGCTGCCTTTGTATTCATACTCTGAAAACTCAATATTTTTAAAAGAGTTAGTACCAATAAAACTAAGTAGACGTTCAAAGATATCAGCAGGAATAAAACCTGGTTGTTGACCTAATACACTTCCATCGGAATCAAGGAAATAATGCGTAGGGGTTCCACTCATTCGGAAAGCCCGGGCAAGTTCCATTTCAGTGAACTCATTCCCATTAAATTCTATCACCTTATTCGATTCAGAATCAAGCAAAACAGGATAAAAGTGCTCCTCAATTATGTTTATCACACCTGATTCAGGATAAACTTCTTTTTTCATCTTCTTGCAAAAAGTGCACCATACGGCATCTCCAAATATGAGAACTTTCTTACTGTTCTCGAGGGCCATGGATTGAGCATCCTTAAGGGAATACCATGTAAGTTCACTCTTTTCAATAAAATCATCCTGTGCTTTTGATTCATTGAATATGAATAGAACGACGAATATGCTTATAAATAGTAGTCTCATTAAGTGCTAAAATAAGAATAATATTGAAGAGCTAGTTAGTTTTTATAACAACACATGTAATGTCATCATGTTGTTCAGCTGCACCTGTAAATTTTGATACATCTTTAATAATGATATCAATGAGGTCATTTGAAGTCTTATAGTTAGCATTCTTAACTATTCTCAGAAGTCTGTCCTCTCCATAAAATTCATTCTTTTTATTGGCAGCTTCTGTTATACCATCGGTGTATAGTACAAGACATTCTATTTCACTATTCATTTGAATAACCATTTCTTCAGCTCCCTTTTCAAATGAAGCATTTTTCATCATACCTATGGCTGTGCCCTTTGGTTGAAGCCACTCCATATCTCCATTTTTCTTTTTAAGGAGTATGGGATTATGCCCGGCTCTGATAAACTTAAATGTCTTGTCTTTGGTATCCAGAATACCATAAATCATAGAAATGAATGTCCCTCTAGTAGCATTATCATTGAATAACTGATTAGCCTTTGAAATCAATTCCATGGGATTATCAAGTATCGAACATAGACTGTGAATTACCCCTTTAGCAAAGGTCATATAGAAGGCTGCCTGAATACCCTTTCCACTTACGTCACCTATGGCAATGGCAATTTTTTCGTCACTCAATTTGATCATATCATAGTAATCACCACCGGTTTCCTGAGCAGGGTCACAATAGCCGGCAAGATCAAAATTTTGGACTTTGGGGATAGTCGTTGGCAAGAATGAGTGCTGAACGTTTCTGGCGATATGAAGCTCTTGCTTAACTCGTTGTTCCTGAGCTATTTCTTCCATGTATTCAGGGATATAAGACGGTAGTATGTTTATATCCTGCCCTTTTGCAATTGCATAAATACCACCACTAAAGAGAATTACAAAGAAACTGATGATAATGTAGAAAACAATGGCTTCACTGGATCCGGTAACAACCCATGTTTCACTTATATCCATGATCAGTAAAAAGGTAATGAAGGTAACTACAGTAGTTATGAAATCGGTTCTCATGTAGATGTAACCAATATAGAAGCCAACTACTGCAGAAATAATAGCGCCTTCTACATAACCGCTAATAAAACCTAAAGGCATTAGTATGCCGAATAGTACAGCTCCTGTTATTGGTAAGTACCATTTCTGATTTGTCACTCCATAAACCTGATTGGCGATCAGTAAAAATAAAATCAACATTAAGCCCAATCCTACAATACCGGACATAATGACGATCCATAGAGGTCGTAGTAATAAATAAGTATCTGTTATTTCTACTTTTGATTCAATCACAGCTGATGGTACTAACCACAGCATTAAGCTGAATAGACCAAGACCAAATAGTCCAAAACTTATTCCACGAACAACAACCCACCCAACGGGCTTATTATTTATCAGACCACTTCTGACCAAGTCAAAACTCTCCAGCTTTTCCGGTAAAAATTGTCGAGTTATTGAATCACCTACGGCAGTCATAACAAAGAATACAATGGAACCTGCAGCGCCAATAAAACCAAACTGTATTATCCTCTGGATTAAAGCAGAAGGATCAATGTTCTCATATAAAAAGGTAAGATTAATGATGTCCTGCAGTAGAATACCAACTGGTAGTAGGAACCCAGCAATTAAAGCAACAATAAGAGAGGATTTGGTATCAACTACTTTTGCTTTAATTCTTAAGTAGAAAATGACTAACACCCAGACCGCAAATGCAAATAACATAATGAGTAATACAGCACTCCTTACCTCATTTCCATCAACACCAGATGAAAAGTTATCTCCGGGGGTGGTAACGTACATCTTCTTTAAAGATCCAGCTGGTAGAATCTCCACTTCAAGGTTTGAAGCTATTCCCATTCCAGGATCTGTAATAGTATAATGAGCACTAGCAACCCTGATACCTTCTTCAGCAGTGAAGGACAGTGAATCCCTTTGAATGTCAAAGTTAGACCAATGAGATTTTGCTATATAATATTCTGATAAGCCCCAAATTGATTCAACTAATTGAGCTTCTGAAATCTTTGTGACTAATTGATTATAGGCATCGAGCAATCCCTGGAGGGTTAAACCATCAAGTATGGGGATATTATCTGTTTCCAGATACTGATAATTAACAAGGGCTGTAATAAGGGAATCTTCTTTTGCCTTATTTGCTACCCCATTCAGCATACCCTCTCTAATGATTAGTCTGTTAAATGGAGATTGAGCTCTTATTATCGAAGGCGAAGCTTCAAACTCAACTAATTTCCCTTCTTCAGAATAGCTTACATATAAATCGTTTTCTTGAGCCCATTCCAGACCATTTCGGTTAATATTTACATCCCAATAGAAAAACGGATAGAAATCATCATTCCCAGATCTCATCTCTGAAACCAGGTTATGTCTTCCTCTAACTTCTTGTAAGGAGTCGATTAGTGAAGAGTTTGACTTAAAATTGATGGTCTTTTTCAAGTCGATATGTTGGTAATCAAGCTCCTTGAATAATTTTTCAACTTTATACAGAACTTCCTTCTTGGAGAAGTTCATCTCAGCCGAACTTTTCACGTCATGGTTTCCATAATCAAAGAAAAACCAGGCAGCCCCGAAAAAACCCGCAATAATGATTAAAATATCCCTAAAGTGGATGTAATGATCTGACTTCATAGATTGAGCAATACGGAAATCTGTTAAAATGTTTCTGATTTCTTCCGATTTATTGATCTATTTAAATAAGGTAAATCAATAAAAATTAAACAACAGAATAGGTATTTTAGCGTCCTTCTAAAAATATGTGCCTAATCGTTTTTTCATATCAAAAGCATGAACGCTATAAACTTATCCTGGCAGGTAACCGCGATGAGTTTTATGCACGTCCAACTAAAGCTGCACACTTTTGGGATGAACACCCAGATCTGCTTGCCGGAAGAGACTTACAGGCTGGCGGAACATGGATGGGAATTAGAAAAGATGGGCGATTTGGAGCTCTAACTAATTACAGAGATCCAAGCATAGATAAAATTGATCCGCCTTCCAGAGGTGATTTAGTTACCAACTACTTGAGTTCTGAAATTAATGCAAAGGAATACCTTGGCAATTTGAACGCGGTAGCTTCAAAATACAATGGCTTTAATATATTGTTACTGGATAATAGAGGGATGTTCCACTTCTCAAATCTATCTCCGAAAATATCTGAAATTGATGCCGGCATTCATGGATTAAGTAATGCACTTTTAAATACACCATGGCCAAAACTTGAAACGGCTAAATCAGATTTAGAAGCAATTACCTCAAACGCGAATCTAAACTATGAAGATTTATTTGAAATCTTAAAGAATGATCGCCCAGCTGAAGATGATCATTTACCAAAGACCGGAATCCCTTATGAATGGGAAAAAGCTATTTCATCTGTTTTTATCAAAACAGAGTCATACGGTACACGCTGCTCAACTTTACTTTTAGTGGACTATAACGGTGAAGCTACCTTTATTGAAAGAAGGTATGATCGGCATCAGGATATTGTTATAGGCGAGAACTCGTTCACATTATCACTTCCGACTTAAAAACCTGTAACTGCATTTAACATAGCACAAATTATTTGAGTATTAACGCTAGGTGCAATAGATTCAAAGAATGACCTACAAACATACCAGACCTACACTTCTTCAGGCTTTCATTCCCATCATCTTCCTAGTCATTGCATTGTTTATCAATGTCAGAATTTTTGGTGATGCTGCACTTGATGGTTCCAATCAAATCATACTTTTAATTTCTGCCTCAGTTGCTTCCATTGTAGCTATTAGACTTGGATTCCGTTGGAGAGATATTCGTCGCGGTATGGTCAAAAGTATCTCATCAGCTATGTCGTCCATCATTATTTTATTGCTAATTGGATCGCTTGCAGGCACCTGGTTACTAAGCGGAATAGTACCAGCTATGATTTATTATGGTCTTCAATTACTTAATCCAACCATATTTCTTGTAGCGGCCTGTATAGTTTGTTCATTGGTTTCTATAGCCACTGGTTCATCCTGGACGACAGCTGCAACTGTAGGTATTGCACTTATTGGTATTGGTAAAGCTCTTGGACTTGGAGATGGCATGGTAGCAGGAGCTATCATTTCCGGAGCTTACTTTGGTGATAAAATGTCTCCCCTTTCAGACACAACAAACCTTGCGCCAGCAATGGCAGGAACGGATTTATTTACGCACATCCGATATATGGCTTATACAACAGTACCCTCAATAATAATTTCGTTAATCATTTTTCTGATACTGGGTTTTGTTTATGGGGATGCAAGTCAGGCTATGAATACAGAAGTATTATTAAATGCTATCTCATCTCAGTTTGAAATTAATCTTGCCCTTTTCCTAGTCCCTGCTGCAGTAATATTTATGATTGTTCGTAAGGTACCAGCTATTCCAGCCATCTTTGCTGGAGCTTTATTGGGTGGAATATTTGCGCTCATCTTCCAGCCAGAATTGGTAAGATCTGTTGCGGCTTATGGTGACACAAATCTTGAGAAATCTTTTGTAGGCGTGATCACGTCAATGTATGGAGATGTGAGTATCAGTACAGGTAACGAATTAGTTGATGATTTACTGAGTTCAAGTGGTATGGCAGGTATGCTTGGAACTGTGTGGCTGATTGTTTCAGCAATGATTTTCGGTGGGGTTATGGAAAAAGCCGGACTCCTCAAACGAATTGCTGAAAGTGTTATGAATGTTGTGAATTCAGCTGGTTCTCTCATAGCCTCAACCGTTGGTACGTGTATTTTCTTCAATATCACGGCATCTGACCAATATATGGCCATTGTTGTTCCTGGTCGTATGTATTCTGACATGTATAAGGAAATGGATCTTGCTCCTGAAAACTTGAGCCGTACGCTTGAAGATTCCGGTACAGTGACTTCAGCTTTAGTACCCTGGAATACCTGTGGAGCTTATCATGCAGGCGTATTAGGTGTTGCTACTTTCACCTATCTGCCATTTGCATTCTTTAATCTGATCAGTCCTTTTATGACCATGTTCTTTGGTATTGTAGGAATTAAGATCAGGAAACTGGCTGAAACACAGACCACAGATGTGGATCATGATGAACAACCCATTCCGGAATTAGCTAAAAAATCCTAAGGCGCTTTCGAATCTTCTAAGAACCGTTTCCTTGCCAAGTAATTCGAGCGATGGAAACAAATCTGGACCAAAGCCCTTGCCCGAGATGCATAGTCGGACCGGTGCCATAATTTTACCGAAACCTATTTCCTTTTCAGCAACAAGTGCTTCAAGTTCGGTTTTCAGGTTTGAAGCATTAAAGTCTGAATCGTCCAGTTTTTCAATTCGGCTTTTATAATCACTAACAAGTTCAGCTGAATCATCTTTCCATTTTTTAACAGCACCTGCTTCATATTCTTCGGGATCTTGGTAGAAGAATGCTGCCATATCTATAAATTCATCAACTTTAGCCACTCTCTCTTTAAGCAGCTCAAGAACTTTTGTGTTCTTTTCTGAGTCGGAAACATTGAAACCTGCATGTTCTGCCAATTCAACAAACTCGGGCATTAGATCTTCAAGTGATCTAACACGAAGATAGTGCTCGTTATACCACATCAATTTCTTGTGGTTGAACACTGCACCAGATTTACCAACTCTCTCCAGTGTAAATAAATTAACAAGATCTTCAAGACTGTGGATTTCTGAATCATCTCCCGGACTCCACCCAAGATAAGCCAGAAAGTTTACCAGTGCTGCAGCTTCATAATGCCCGGTCACATAATCCTTGGTGTTAATAGGAATACCTTCGCTTTCAGCTTTACGCTTAGATAATTTTCCGCCACTTGGTGACATAATAAGTGGTAAATGAGCCATAGATGGAGCTTCCCAACCGAAATACTTGTAAAGCAGCATATGCTTTGGAGCAGAGCTCAACCATTCCTCACCACGAATAACGTGAGTAATTTCCATTAAATGATCATCAACTACATTAGCCAGGTGATAAGTTGGCATTCCATCAGATTTCAGAAGAACCTGATCATCAAGGCCACCGGTATCGAATGAAACAATACCACGGATCTGATCTTCGAATTTAATCTCTTCTCTACGTGGAACCTTCAATCGAACCACATGTTCATCACCATTTGCCAGTCTTTTTTCTACTTCATCCTGAGAGAGTGTGAGGCTGTTCTTCATACTCATTCGAGTAATCGAATCGTACTTTGGAGACGGATTTCCTGACTTTTTCAGGCGTTCGCGCATTTCCTCAATTTCATCAGTTGTATCGAATGCATAGTAGGCATAATCATCAGCGATTAACTGTTCAGCATATTGACGATACATCTCTTTTCGCTCGCTTTGTCTATATGGACCAAAGTCGCCGCCAATTCCTGGACCCTCATCTATTTCGATACCAGCCCATTTCATAGACTCAATAATATCGTTCTCAGCATCCGCTACATATCTGGATTGATCAGTATCCTCAATTCGAAGAACAAAGGTTCCATTATGATGTTTTGCGAATAAATAATTGTAAAGTGCTGTTCGGAGTCCACCAATATGCAGGAAACCGGTCGGTGATGGTGCGAAACGGACGCGTACGCTCATTTAATAAATCGTTTTAGATGTTTCTGACAAAGACTATAAATATACGAATAATGAATGTTGAATTAAGAGTTTTGAACTATATTTCTTCCTTTTCACATTTCACATTTCACATTTCACATTCAGGTTTAACATATAGCCTAGTTACTCCACAGTTCGCTCCGAACATATATGATTTCATATCTATGTTGAAATCGGACAAGATTATTTATCTGGATACTGTGAGCTGGTCCCGCAAAGGAAGAACACATCGAACATTTATAACAAATGGTGAAGATGAAATCTGGTTAAGAGTTCCGATACTCACCGATGACAAAAAGAAGGCTATTAAAGATGTTCGAATTGACCATAGTGAAAAGTGGGTATCCAACTTCTGGAAAGCATTGGAAACTGTATTTAGTAAGGAAGTTTATTTCGATCATTTCGAGTGGGAAATTAAAGCTCTACTGGATGATGCCTCGAAATTTGAAAAACTAATAGACTGGAATCTTTTCTTCTTCCAGAAAATCTGTTCTTTCCTGGAATTAGAGATAGATTCAGATTTCCAGTCCAATATAGGATTTCCCGATAGGTCGTTTTATTTCGAAAATGATTCGAAAAATTATTTACCACAACCGAATGAAATTCTAGCTCATGCTGAGAAAATTAAACATTTTGAGAATCACCACTCTATGCTACATCTCCTTTTTGCTTTTGGGCCTGAGTTCTTTAACATTAGCGACTCAATAAAAGGCATGAAATGACTGATTCAGAACAAAAAGATAAACACTGGACCCGCACCTATGTATCCGTTTTCATCATCGGTATACTGTTTATCATACTCTTTGCCTTATTCACTTCAACATTCAATCTGCCCTGATATATGAGTTGGATTGATTGGGTTGTACTTATCGCTTTTCTGGCATATACCGTTTGGGATGGAAC
>CBFHVG010000080.1:0-33620 GCA_965659005.1 uncultured Balneolaceae bacterium | reverse complement strand
TATGGAGCTGGAATATCTGAGAAAGTAGATAAATGGTTTAAAGCTGATAGTTCTGCCATCAATGATTTACGAGATAATATTGAAGAGTACCGTGCAAATTTAGCCCGAATTCCAACCTTTAATGATATAGTTACTTTTCTTGCGGTAGCATTCGGAATAACTGCTATTGGTCATTTACTCGCAGATATCATTGCTCCTTTTATTGGAGATAACTTTCCAACTCTGGCAAAATTCAGCTTGAATTCTAGTTTCTTCTGGCTCATTGTAATAGCAACAACAGGTGGGTTTATTGTATCCTTCACAAAACTCAGAGAACTGGAAGGCGCTGGTGCTTCCAAATTCGGATCACTCTTCATCTATATTCTGGTAACAACTATTGGTATGCAGATGGATATTCTGGCCATTTTTGAAGAACCGGGTTTCTTCCTGATAGGTATAATCTGGATTCTAATCCATGTAGCCATACTCCTTACTGTTGGTAAACTCATCAAAGCTCCATTCTTCTTTGTTGCAGTTGGGTCCCAAGCTAATATCGGTGGCGCTGCTTCCGCTCCGGTTGTTGCTTCAGCCTTCCATCCTGCTCTAGCACCGGTTGGCGTATTATTAGCTGTATTTGGTTATGCATTAGGAACCTATGGTGCTTATCTTTGTGCTTTATTAATGAGATTTGTTTCCTAGTTGAAAAGAGCATTTACCTTTCTATTTATTTTTACACTCGCGGCTTCTGTTGTATTCGGAATAATTTTTGGATTCGGATGGAATGCCTTCGACACACTATTTTCAAATAAAGATGGACTGGCAGAGGGTAGTGAATGGATTGAAAAAACGTTCTCCCTTAAAGGTTTAACTGAATATATCAGTGAGAATCCCGAGCATGTTTCTGTTGTTTCTTACAATGTAAATAACCCCGATTCTGGCATTTTTTATAACGAACATACACTCAGAACCATGGGCACCCTCCAGAATCTACTCCTGTTGATTGAATATGAAAAACAGGTAGAAGAAGGCAAGATTGATCCAACGATACTTGTTGATCCGGATGATGTAAGAATGCATGCAATCCCTGAAGTTAGTGAAGGTGCCTTTGATGCCGTTATTAAAAACATCAAACCTCAGGAACAGGATTTTATAGTATTGGATAGCCTTGTAGCTGCAATGATTGAAAATAGTGATGTTGCTATAAGTGACTGGCTCTGGTTCAAACTTGGGGAAAAAAATCTCCGTGAACTTATGATGACACTAAAATTGGAGGGAACTGATCTTCCAATCCCAATCGGTGGTCTCTATATGTCAAATCAACCAAATATTGTAAGCTTTAAGGATGGAGAAACTTCGGCAATAGAATATGCTGAGGAGTATGCCAAGCAAAATGTTTGGGGAATAAGAGTACGTGAAGAATTCGGTGAAAATAGACTTGGAATTTCATTTATAGATGAACGTAATGCTCTAAATACATTTCCAAAAACTGACCCTCTTGAATTTACCGCCCTAATGGCTTCAGTTTATAAAAATGAGGTCATTTCTGAGAATGTGAGCCAAAGAGTGAAGGAAAAACTTGGATGGGTTAACAATTCTGAGAAAGTCATTGCTAATTTCTCCGAATATGGTGCCATTTATGATAACAGAATGGGACTATTATCCGGTGTGGATTTTGGAACCTCAGTTTATGATGATCACACTTCCATTCAATCTGTTTTCTTTGATAGTCTTCAAGTTGGTTTTTACATCCATATGTCGGCTAACCATATGCAGGAAGACTTCCAGCAGAGATTAATCTGGGATCCTGCCCTATTTGAAACCACTAAAAATGCAATTTCATCTAATGAATAAATACGCATTATTACACCTACTTTGGATCTTTCCACTATATCTGACTTTTATTGTATTTCAGCAAGTAAGCGTCTACACAGGTACTACAAAAACATATAGCAATGGGGAGACCTATAATGCTGAGGTTATTGATTTTGATATCAAGCAGATCGCAGCTCAGAGTAATGGATATGTGGTTCTGAAATTCCAGCCAAATGCTGGTGATGAAATTGAACAACGTCTTTCACTTTCAGTTCAAATGGCTCAACAAATACTGAATTCTGCTGTAGTTCCAATTCGGTATTTAAAAAATGGATATCCTGAGATTGTTATGATTCCAACTTATGATCTGCAGAAAAGTATTTCTCTTTCAAATACTGCATTCTCTGGATTAGGCTTATTGGTTACAATGATTGTATGCATCCTGATAAGTCGATTTGCAAATAAGAGAATGAGACTTGGAGCTGAGGAAATAATCATTGAACGGGTAGATTGATATGCCTACCGGTACCCTATTTCTGATCCCAACAACCTTGGGTAAAACTGAGAGTAACAACACCATCCCTGAGGAAGTACTACGCGTCATTAGATCTTTGGATGTTTTGTATGTTGAAAATATTCAGAGCGCTGTAAAATTTCTTCAATGGGTAGGTGATACTAAACCTGAATATCAGATTGATTTCTATTCTCTGAATAAGAAAACCACTGCGGAGGAAGCTCACTCTTACCTTGAACCACTACAGAAAGGTAAGAACGCAGGAATCCTTTCTGAAGCGGGTTGTCCTGGCATTGCTGATCCGGGTAATTTACTCGTAAAAATGGCGCATAACAGAGGAATTAAAGTGCAGCCACTTGTTGGTCCATCATCTATTTTACTAGCTTTGATGGCTTCTGGTTTCAATGGTCAACAATTCGCCTTTCATGGCTATTTGCCAATTGATAAAAAGGACCGAGAGCACAAAATTCGTTTACTTGAAAAGGAATCAAGAGAAAAAGACCAAACTCAGATTTTTATGGAAACACCTCATAGAAATAATGAGATGGTAAAAAGCATATTAAATGCAGCACACCCTGAGTCAAAGTTATGTATTGCTACGGATATAACACTGGCTTCAGAAAGTATTCAAACATTTTCTATAGAGCAGTGGAAATCAGTTTCTAAACCTGATTTACAAAAACGCCCTACCATTTTCATTCTGTACTGGAAATAAAAAAACCCGGATTAGTTTACTAACCCGGGTTTGTAAGTGCTAAAAATTATGAGTTTTAATGTGCACCGGCGGCTGTTAGCTCACTAACAATACCATCATAATGGTGGCTTACGGCTTGATCTTTGGCTGACCAGCCTCTGTCATCAGTAACATCAACATCGCTGTTGTGTTCAACTAAGTATTTTACAATATCTAAATGGCCTTTTGTTGAAGCCCAGTAAAGTGCGTTTGTTCCCCTGTTATCTTTCAAATTTACATCTGCCCCATTCTCAACAAGAAATTTTACAACGGGAAGGTGTCCGTGTTTTGCAGCTTTCAATACAGCAGTTCGATCATGTTCATCGCTCATGTTTACATCTGCTCCGCTTGAAAGCAGATTTGTCACTTCATTCAAGTCGCCGCGCTCTGCGGCATCTAAGAATTTTTCATCTTCCATAGGTAGGCCTCCTATCATTAAGTTAAAGTACTTGTAGGTGATTCATTGTACTTTCTAAACAAACGAATGTCAATAAATTTTTGATGAAGATGAGCCAATTTTTTAGCCCTTTAAAGCGATGTATAGCAATAATTTGACTGATTCTTCGATATAAGCTTTTAAAATAGAGAGTGGAATCTATTTTCATCTTAAAAGAAACAATAGGTATAAATACAGATTCTACATTATACATTTTTATATATATCGATTTATACCTAAATTTGAAGATCATCTACAGAGCAAATAAATCTGTTATTTACCGGCAAATTGTACATTTTTGAATGCTATGAAGCGTAACTGGATCCTCCTACTGGCTATCCTTATTGTTGCACCCCACTCGGTTCTGCATGCCCAGAATACACTCGATCGTATATCTACCGTTGCCAGAAAAGATGGTAAAGGTTTTGTGATACGCTATCACCTTGATGCCTCACTCGACTCTTTCATCATCAATCAGCCATCTGCTGATTTGATTCAAATGGGTATTTATCATAGTGAATTGGATACAGCCAATCTGAAGCTTCCACCCGAAATGCCCTCATTCAGAGATATTGAATTGTATAAAATTCCAAATGGCTTTGGAGTTGACATCCACCTTGGTGAAGAAGTGTATCTAGAAGGAACAGCCTATTTAGATGCCAATGGAAAAGATTTACTCTTAGGTCTCAAAAATTCGAATAAATTCCGACTAAATCTAATAGCTGACCGGAATGATCCTATCGATTGGGTTCAACTATCAACTCCAGCAAATGCACTGGAGACAGATGGATCAAATATTGAATATGTATACTCTAAGAACAAACAACGATTTGATGTTGTTGTGTTAGATGCAGGACATGGAGAATGGGAACCAGGTTCAATTGGGCATAAAGGATATAAGGAAAAGGATATCACACTGGCAATTACCAAGAAACTTGGTAAGTACATAGAGGAAAATCTTCCGGATGTTAAAGTTATTTATACCAGAGATAGTGATAAATATTTAACCCTGGAGGAAAGAGGACAATTTGCTAACAAAGTGGAAGGAGATTTATTTATTTCCATTCATTGTAACTCCTTTCCTCAGAATAAAAGGGTTCGTGGTACTGAAGTATATTTTTTGGGTTCCGGGAAAAGTCAGACTGCCTTCGATGTAATGATGCGCGAAAATTCAGTTGTCAAGTTTGAGGATCCCAATGCAAGAGTAGAAATCCCCGAAGAGGAATTACTCATTTATGAGCTGGCAAACAGTGGGTATCAAGCCACATCACAGCAATTAGCAGTGATGATTGAAGATCAGTTCAAAAATAGAGCCCAGCGTAAATCCAGAGGCGTCAAGCAGGCTGGTTTCCAGGTATTATATCAAGCTTCAATGCCTGCTGTTCTAGTTGAGACGGGTTTTATCAGTAACCCCAGTGAGCTTAGGTTTTTGACAAGTGATTATGGTCAAAGCATTATAGCTTCCGCCATTTACCGGGCTGTACGTGATTATAAAGTTGATTATGAGCGCAGTGAAGCCCCAGCAATTACAAGCCGCTCGAATAAGAAAGAATGAAACCGGTGATCATTGGAGTTGCAGGAGGAAGCGGCTCAGGGAAAACAACTGTAGTTAATCATATTATTGATAGTATTGGTGAAGATTGTATTCAGCTCCTTGAACACGATGCCTACTATCACGACCAAAGCCATATTAGCTTTGAGGAAAGACTCAAAGTGAACTACGATCACCCATCTTCCCTGGAAACCGAACTTATGATAGATCACATCAGTAATCTGGTACAGGGCAAGGTTGTTGAAATACCGATTTATGACTTTGCAAAACACACTCGATCCAGTAAAACAAAAAAGGGTTTTAGCAAAGAGATCATCCTTGTAGATGGAATTCTCATATTCAGTGAGCCAAAGCTGAGAGATTTGATGTCAGTTAAAATTTTCGTCGATACTGATGATGATGTCAGATTGCTAAGAAGGCTTCAACGAGATATTCAGGAAAGAGGCAGATCTATGGAAAGCGTTTTAACACAGTATGAAAACTATGTTCGCCCTATGCATCTGGAATTTGTTGAACCATCAAAACGCTATGCAGATGTGATTATACCACGTGGGGGTCGAAATAAAGTAGCTCTTGAAATGGTGCTCGCTTTAATCAACGAAAAGATCACAAAATAGCTTCATACCCTCAAATAAGAGCTTTTCCTCAATAGAGTGATTCAGGTCTATTAATTTTGAGAGAGCCATCGCATCACCACCTGTAATATAAACCTGTGCGTTTTTGTCGCCGGCTTTTATTTGATTAATGAATTGTTCTACAGAATACTTCATAACACCATTTGTCCCCCACTTAACAGCCTCCTCAGAACTTTTACCGGGAAAGTCATTTGGTATTGATTCATCTACATGTGGTAGTTCCGGAATATTCACCTGTACCGCTTTATGTATCGTGCTCAAACCAGGCATAATTACACCACCTCGAAAAACTTTTTCTTTGTCCATGTAATCGATTGTACATGCCGTTCCAGTATCGATAACTATAACGGATGAATTTGATTTTGAACTTGCTCCCAAACAGGTGAGAAAACGGTCAATTCCTAGAGTATCTGCTGTTTTATAATCCAGCCAACTTGATGGAATTTGACTGACATCCAGTTGAACAATCATATCTGAATTAACCAGCTGTTTGAATTCATCCACCTTCGATTTGACTACAGAGGCTAGTATTATTTCTTCATTCCCAAGACGGTGATCATCATACCATTTTGAGAAATCTGATACGGAATTCAGATAAACAATTTTAGGATCAAATCGTCCTTCTCTCCAAAGAGAAACTTTGATTCTGCTATTACCAATATCTACATAAATTCTACGATCCATTTCCGAATGAAGGCTGCTCTGAATTAGTTTGACTAATATCTTACTTTGAAGACATAATACATAGTTTAAAGGAAAATGAATCTAGACTCAAAAATCGCCATCGTTACCGGAGCAAGTAGTGGAATAGGTGCTGCCTTCTCAAAATCACTTGTTGAAAATGGATGTACTGTTTACGGACTTGCCAGAAGCACGGATAAACTAAACAAACTAAAAAAAGAATTAGGGGATCAGTTTATCCCAGTTACTATGGATATCACTAATTCACAGGATATCAATGATTGGGTTGATGGAACATTTCATGCTTCTAACCTTCCTGATATATTAGTGAATAATGCCGGACTTGGTTATTTCGGTAATGTGGATGAATTATCGCTGGAAGACTGGCACGCGATGATGAATACAAATCTATCCGGTGTCTTTTACCTAAGCCGAAAGATTGTTCCTCTTATGAAAGAAAATCAAAATGTTTGCCACATCGTAAACATAGCTTCTGTTGCCGGTTTAATGGGTAACCCTCAAATCTCAGCCTATAATGCTACAAAATTTGGGTTAAGAGGTTTTAGTGAAGCACTATTCAAAGAACTGCGCTTTGATGGAATTAAAGTGACTTGCTTTTTCCCTGGCTCAATTGCTACCAATTTCTTCAGCAATATTGATCAGGTTAACCTGCATGAAAATATGATGACAGATCAGAATCTGGCTGATACGCTAATATTTGTGCTTCAAACGCCAGATAATTATCTAATCAACGAATTAACCATGCGTCCACTGAATCCTAAACCACCCTCTGAGTAATCCAATGCGTTTCCTTTTCTTATGTATCACCTTGCTCATAGTCTCATCCTGTGAAAAAGAAGTTACTCCAGATTATCTGATTGAGGAAGATGTATACATTGATTTGATGATCGAATTCCAGATCATTAAATCCTATTCCTATCTGGATAATACCATTCAAGTTGATTCAGCTCGGTTGGATATATTATCCGGATATGGAGTTAGTAGGGATAACTTCCTCAAAAGTCACAAATACTATCAACAAGATGCAGAAGCACAAATGGAGAGAATTGATATAGCTCTCGAACGAATTAAAACGATTGAAGACGAATTCATTCGTGCTGAACAGGATTCAACAAAACAAAATTAAGCCAGTTTTGTTATTGAACTACTTAGTTTGTGACTTGTGTTAATACTTAAAAGGAATCGGTTCAGAGATATAATAATCTGGCTCATTGAAAGATGTCCTCTCCGGATATAAGATTATATCAGTTCGTCCAATTATTAATAGATCCTGATTATTTCTAATACTCCTCCCATAGTTTGATCCATAATCCCATTTACCTTCATGAACCAGATACTTACCTGGCTCAAATGTTTTAATGTGAAGAGCTAATTGACATGAACCCCGATAATAATCCGACCAAATTAATATTGAATCTGTATCGACTACAGCAAAACTATAATCACACCTATTACCACCCGTGCCTATTACAACTGACGTATCAGTTTTAATTTCTAGATATAGTCTCATCTCCATTCCATCATATCTTGGTCTCAGCTCTGTAGTCAAATTGAAGGGTTCTTCCATACGCTCAAACTCTCTTAACTTTATATATAGCGTATCTTCATCCTCAAATAATCCACACCCAACAACAAATAGAATTGAAATGATTAGTGCAGCTTTTCCCATATCCCCTCTTGTTAAATCAATGACTTAGCTTGGAGAATTAACGACCTATCATTTTAAAAATTGTCACTCCACTTTAGTGGAGTCTTGGGTTAAAACGAAGCCGTCAAATTTAGCTTCTTACTTAAACCAGCCAAAGAATAACGATTAGCTCTTGTGCGGTTAAAGCTAAGTGAAATAGCATCCAGCATACCAACTGTTTCACCGAAATTTTCACGAGCAATTTTTCGGGCTTTGATATTTATCGCATGAAACTGAATACCTGATAATGAATTTCCAGTTCGATCTCCAGTTACAGCCAGAATCACATTATCCTGAGGGAAATAAGTTGCTTTAACAACAGGTGAACCTCTAAAAGATGTAGATCCCTGTCTCTCCCCTGAAATCACAGAATAAACAGCAGCTCTACCACCTGAGTAGATGGTTATATATCGACCGTTATCCGAAAAAGTTGCCCCAACAACATCCTGATCGAAATCGATTTCATTTAAGCTATTTCCATATCGATCATAAAGAAACAATTTATTGGATTCAGTGATCACAGAGATGTAATTAGCGTCATCAGAAACCTCAACAGTTCTAATTCCTGATTCATCTGAATAGAAAAACTCCATTCTTGTACCATTCGACTTTAGAACTGAAGCTCTGGAATTGGTCTGACCATTGATTATGATTTTCGGGTTATAAAGTACGATGGTCTGAGCCATTGGATCACTGGATAGTTCAGAAACGGACTCTCCACCCTCACTATTAGTATTATTATTCACTGAAAACTTCAGTCTCCCAAATGAATCATAAAATTCAAAATTGGATACGATTTCACGCACAATAAATGAGCCATCGTTCAGTACATACACTCTCGAAGAACCGTCTTCGTTATCAAGTGACTTCTCCAGATTTAGCAATTCTCTGCCATCTTCATCCTGAATACTAATGTCACTAGCTGAAAAAATTGCCTTCGTAGCGAGATCAGAAGAAACGCTATTCAAGTCTCCAACACCGCTAATACTTACTGTATTGCCCATCATTGTAAACTGTGTGCTGGAATTTGAACGTGTTGAAGCATCAACAGCAACGCTGATTGATTGAGCTGTTGCTGAGGATTGAATCAGTAATAAAGTGGCGACTAGGAAAAGAAATCTCATGAAGGCTTTATGTTATGCGGATTTAAAAATTCTGATATATTGGAACTCCAATTTCGAAACCGTCTGAATATACTATAAAAGTGATTAGTTTTTTAAGCGTATTTCCGCCCTATCGTGGTGGTATCGCCAATTTCAGTGATTATCTATATAAAAATCTTAGTGATAAAACAGATGTACGTTGCTTTGGTTTCCAGAAATTATATCCATCCGTATTGTTCCCTGGTAAAACTCAATTTGATTTAGATTCTGCTGAAAATTATGCATTACCTCTTCATCATGGCTATAACCCATTAAAATGGGCTAATACAGGACGAATTATTGGGCGTGATGAACCCAGTGTTTTATTACTATCTCTGTGGCACCCCTTTTTTATTCCTTCTTTCAATAGGGTTATTGAATTTGTAAAGCGTACAAGTCCATCTACAAAAATTGTTACTATTGCCCACAATGTGAAGCCACATGATGCTTTCCCAATGGCTGATAAACTCAGCACTGACTTCATCCAGAATAACGATCTCATAATAACTCTCTCTGAACAGACGACTAGAGAGCTCCAGTTAATTGATCCTGAAAAGGAACACATTCAGCTCTTTCATCCCATTTACGAAGCTGATTTTCCTGATGAAAGCGCATCTGAATTAAAACAACGCTATGGCTATAAAACCAAAGAAAAAGTTATCCTTTTCTTTGGTTTAATAAGACCTTACAAAGGTCTTGATGTCATGATCAACGCGCTCAACTCTATCGATTTGCATAGCCTAAATGCCAGGGTTTTGATTGCCGGTGAATTTTATGAACCTATGGATACCTACGAAGATATGATTCATGAGGATCATCGAGAGCTTTACACCTTTGATAATCGGTTCCTTAGCAATGAGGAGATGGCTGAAGTTATGACACTGTCCGAAGTTATGATCTTGCCCTACAAATCAGCAAGTCAGAGTGGAATTTTGGCGAATGCAATCAACTTCGAGCTGCCTTGCATAGTGGCCGATCATGCTGGTTTAATTGAACATATAGAGCATGAAAAGAATGCCCTGATTTTTAAAAGTGAAGATGTTGATCACCTTGCTGAGGTTACAGAATCTTATCTAAGAAATGATTCCATTCAGAAAAAGATTAGGAAGAAGCTTAAGAAGTTGAAAGACAAATTAAGCTGGGACAAATTCGGAGAAGATTTATTCAAAATATTAGAATGATCTGAGTGAAATGATTTGTTATAAAATTTAGGGCTCCTTATCTTTGGAATCTGTCTGAAAAAACGGGGAGTGGCGCAGCCCGGTAGCGCATTCGCTTTGGGAGCGAAGGGTCGCAGGTTCAAATCCTGTCTCCCCGACAAGTTTTACAAGCAGTTCATTGTTTATTGATAAGAATTGGTATAAGGGCGCCGGTAGCTCAACTGGATAGAGCAACTGCCTTCTAAGCAGTAGGTTACAGGTTCGAGTCCTGTCCGGCGTACTAGATATTCAAGGCGACATGGCCGAGTGGCTAGGCAGAGGTCTGCAAAACCTTTTACGGCGGTTCGAATCCGCCTGTCGCCTCGATAACGTTGAATACCAAAAACTTTGTACAAGCCGCGTTCGTCTAGAGGCCTAGGACGCCGCCCTTTCACGGCGGTAGCACGGGTTCGAATCCCGTACGCGGTACTTGAATGGAGCCCGTAGCTCAGGTGGTTAGAGTGCCAGGTTGTGGCCCTGGAGGCCGGGGGTTCAAGTCCCCTCGGGCTCCCATTTAATTTATTGATCTACTGATTATCCTGATTTCCTATGCCGCGTTCGTCTAGAGGCCTAGGACGCCGCCCTTTCACGGCGGTAGCACGGGTTCGAATCCCGTACGCGGTACACTAAGCCTTTTCACATTGTGAAGAGGCTTTTTTTATATCTCTTGCTTGATACTTGGCTTTTGCCTCTCAACATGATTCTTGTTGATCAACTCGCCAATCAAACCTGTTGAAAAGAATTGAAACCCAAGTACTAATAACAGAACACCCAGGAAGAGTAAAGGCCTATTGCTTAGTGACGCTCCAAAAAAGATCTTTATAATGGCCAAATATAAATTAATTCCACCCCCGGCCAGCATAAATACAACTCCCCAGGTACCAAAGAAGTGCATGGGTTTCTGGAGATATTTTTGCACAAAAAGTAGAGTAACTAAATCAAGGAAACCATTTATAAATCGGTTCAATCCAAATTTAGTTGTACCGAATTTTCTTGCATGATGAGTCACTACTTTCTCAGTAATCTTATTGAACCCTTCTTTCTTAGCCAGCATTGGGATATATCTGTGTAATTCACCATACACATACACAGACTTCACTACATCTTTCTTATAAGCTTTAAGTCCACAATTGAAGTCGTGAAGATAAATACCCGAAGCTTTACGGGTTACGAAGTTGAAAAATTTTGAAGGAATAGTTTTTTGAATTGGATCATGTCGAACTTTTTTCCAACCACTCACCAAATCATCACCATCTTTTAGCATCTGAATCATATCAGGAACTTCATTTGGATCGTCCTGTAAATCAGCATCCATAGTAACTACATAACTTCCTGTAGCTTTTTCAAACCCAGCTTGTAGAGCAACACTTTTACCATAATTTCTCCTGAAAGATATTCCCTTAATTCTTTCATCTTTAGAAGCCAGCCCTTCAATAACATCCCAACTCTTATCTGAAGAACCATCATCCACAAATATGACTTCATAGGTATAATCCGAGCCCAATGCTTTCTCAATACCATCAGCCAATTCAGGTAAAGATTCCTCTTCATTTAAGAGAGGAACAACAATACTTATGTCTTTATCTGTATATGTTTTTGAATCAGTCACTAAGTTTTCTTTAAAAAAAGTTCAGAAATGTGTTTCTTCCAATGACTTAGGAAAACGACCTAAAATAAGTGTTTAAGCGCTATGAAAAAATTGTATTACTCTATCGGTGAAGTTAGTGAACTAACACAACTGGAACCACATGTCCTCAGATACTGGGAAACGGTGTTTAACGAGTTGAAACCGAAAAAGAACAGAGCAGGAAACCGTGTATATAAGGATTCAGATATTACGGTAATCATGCGTATCAAAGAATTAGTGCAAGAAAAAAAGTACAGCACTGAAGGTGCGAAGAAGATACTTAAAGAAGGTGTGACTCCTGAGAAAGTCGAAGTACCGACTGAAATAAAAAAGGATTTACACGAAATCAGGCATTTTCTGACTAAAATGCTTGAAAAATTATAGTGTCCCTACTTTGCTGGATTTTCCTTCACGGAGAGGATAAGCAGAAAAAGAAATTCAGCACATACTAGTATAGCAACACTTGTCAAATGAGTGACCTGTAAAGCAGCAGGCATAGCAAGTTGATTTAATCCGATCCCTGCAATTATTTGAATCAACATAAGAGCTATAATGCCATTCAATACTTTTTTGGCAAAGCCATCAACACCAGCATTTCTTGCCTGAGTGTAAAGCACAGCAGCTATCAATACCACAAACCAGGAGAAAACTCTGTGTACCTGAAAAATGATACCTATTCCATCCAACCAGTTATTTCTGGGTGGAGGAATCATAGCCTCTTTAACCAGGTCAACCCCTTCCCTAACCTGTGTTCCAATCACAACTTGAATTAATGAAAGTATGAGCAAGCCCAAACCAATCTGGTATAACTGCTTTCGGGTAGATTCATCAAGGCTTAAATGAATTCTGTATTCATTCGATTTATATGCTGCATAGAGCAGAATGTTTACAATTAGGAATGCCAGCATCATGTGGATTGTAATCAACCATTCGCTTAATCCGGTTTCTACAACCTGTCCACCAAGCCAACCTTGAAATAAGACTAGAATAAATGCCGCAATGGAAGCCCAGAATACTTTCGGTTCTGTCTTTCGGTATTTTATCGATAGCAACATAGTTGCAATGATCAGCAGGCCAATAACTACACCAATGAGTCTGTTCACATATTCAATCCAGGTCTTCATCACATTGAACTGAGATGGATCAAAATCTGCCGGAAGATCGGAGAGTGTTAGAGGCGGAATCCAAAGTCCAAAACACTTGGGCCAGTCAGGGCATCCCAGACCAGCACCGGCAGCACGCACCAGCCCACCAACAAATATTAAAAAAAGTGTTGCAATGACTGTTGTAATGGCTGTTTTCTGATAAGCGTTAAATCTCATAAAGAGGATCTGACTATGATAATTTGGATATGCAGATTTTCATCAAAGTTAGTGCAAAAATTACTATTTTTGGAATCTTCTTTTCGAAAGCATCATTCATACATTAATGAGTTCGTCTACTTTAAAATCAAGAGGCTTTAGCCTCAACCCAAAAGTCATTTCCGACTATTATCAGCTAACAAAGCCGGGTATTACATTTACTGTAGTTGCTAGCATGTTAATTGGTTATATGTTTGGTGCAGCTGGTAATATTGATCTTGTTTTGATGCTACATGCAATCATTGGAACATTTCTTATTGCTGGTGGAACAGCTGCCCACAATCAATTTATGGAACGCAACTTAGATGGGTTGATGAAACGCACAGAAAAGCGTCCGCTTCCTGATAGAAGAATTGTGCCAGTTCATAGCAGAATTTTTTCTTTAGGTCTAATATTCATTGGATCTGCGTATCTCATAAGCATCGTAAACCTAACAGCAGGTTTAGTCTCTTTGAGTACAACTATTATCTACCTGGCATTTTATACCCCGATGAAGCGTGTTTCAGCTGTAAACATTCTTATAGGTGCTGTTCCGGGTGCACTACCACCAGTTGGTGGCTGGGCTGCTGCTGGCGGCTCACTCCTCGATCCGGCAATCTGGCTTATTTTTGGAATTGTCTTCCTTTGGCAAATCCCTCACGTTATGGCTATTGCCTGGAATTGCAAGGAGGATTACAACAATGCCGGATTTAAGATGCTACCCAAAAACGATAAAAGTGGTATAAAGACATCAGCTTATGCCCTTGTTTGTATTCTACTCCTCTTTCCAATAACCTGGTTTCTTTATGATCTCGGTTTGGGACGTGAGATCTTTTTATATGGATCTATGGCTCTTGCCATTATGTTCCTTGTTTATGGAATACGTTTTGCAATAGAAAGAGAGCGTGTCAACGCTCGAAAACTCATGTTCGCTTCTATTGCATACCTACCATTAGTATGGGTAATCATGGTGCTTGATCAGATTATTCTCTGATTAAGAGTGAATAGCATTGTAATCTTTGATTACTGTTTCAAGAAAGTCCAGCGCATTTTTTGATTCATCCTGCACACCTGTTTTTTCTTCGATGAGCTTTCTTGTTCTTTGCATCATCACAAACCATGTGCTTTGATCATATTCACTTCTTGCTGCAATTACTTCTCTAATGACCCCAATATCTTTATCACTTAAGACGGACACATTCTCATAAATCACTTCATACTTAGCCTCAACTTCAGCAAAGAGTGTCTCATCTAGTTTTACTTTCTTCCTTTCTCGGATTACACAGGTATTTCCGGCAATATCTCCAAGTCTTTGCCCTTTTCCGTTTAGAAGAATTGTAACTAAAGCAACAGAACCACTGGATATGGGTATTTCTATTAACCCAATCATCCATCGCATCAAATAGGAACCAAAGGTAGCTCGAGTGCCGTCAACCTTCACAACCCGAATACCTAGTAACCATTTACCTAGTGTATAACCACCCCACGACACTTCAAGTATAAAGCGATAGAAAAGAGATGGTAGACCTGCAATTAAAGTAGGAATCCAGGTTGAATTACTGTCTCCTCTGTCGAAAGCGGTCCACAAACTAATAATGACAATTGTATAAATGGATATGAGTATAACATCGATTATGTACGCTAATACACGTGAACCTGCAGATGCAATATCATAATCAATCTGTACATGCTGAGTAGTTTCAATACCATATCTACTCATAATGGGGCTTCATATTTATATGTTTTTCTGTTACTATCAATGCATCGCAAAAGTAAACGGCAAATCCCTAAAAACAAAGGGCTTCATACATCATGAGGGAAATCGTTTTTCTCAGGAAACATTCTGAAAAATGGAAATCATTTGAGGAAATCATTCGTAATTCAAGAGAGGCAGATCCAGATAAACTCGCTGAATTGTACATTGATCTGACCAATGATCTGGCTTTTGCTCAAAGTAATTTTCCAGGCACAAAGACCACTGAATACCTGAATCAGTTAAGTCTTAAGGTTCATGATAAATTGTATAAGAATAAAAAAGAAGACAGCAGACGCTTCATAACATTCTGGTCCAAGGAAATCCCTGAACTTTTTGCTCGAAAACAGAAAGAATTGTTCATCTCATTTGCCATTTTTGGAATCGCCTTCCTGATAGGTTACTTATCGGCTCATGAGGATCCTGATTTCACACGTCTCATTCTTGGAGATGCCTATGTAAACATGACTATTGAAAATATTGAGAACAGTGATCCTCTGGCCGTTTATAAAGATGAAAGAGCATTTAGCATGTTTCTAGGTATTACAATGAATAATATCATGGTTTCATTTAATGCATTCGTTCTGGGCCTGATTACTGCTGTCGGTACAGCCTACCTATTAATGCTGAATGGTATTATGCTAGGCTCATTTCTTCAGTTCTTTCAAGAATATGATTTACTTACAGAATCACTTCTTGTTGTTTTTATTCATGGGACTCTGGAAATATCAGCTATAATTCTTGCTGGTGCAGCCGGAATTGTTTTAGGAAACAGCTTCTTGTTTCCTGGCACCTATTCTCGGGGGAAAGCATTTATCAGAGGGGCTCGGGAAGGAATAAAAATGGTTGTCGGACTGGTTCCAATTTTTATAATTGCAGGAATGCTTGAATCCTTTGTCACTCGTTACACAGAAATGCCCTTATGGCTCAGTTTGTTAATAATCGTGGGTTCACTGCTCTTTATTTTATATTACTTTATCATTTATCCTAATTTGTTAAAACTGCGAAGAGCATAAAAACATGGCTGATTTTGTTTTAAAAAAAACCCGTGATATAGGTGATTTAATTACAGACACCTTCACTTATATACGTCTGAATTTTAAAAGCTATGGTTTATCACTTCTTTATTTCATGGTACCAGTATTACTTCTGAGCTCTATTATTGTTGGAAGTAGCTATGGAAATCTTTTTTCTACAGCCCTTTCAAATGATTTTGGAGAAACAGTACCTGATGAAATGCTTGGCTTTTCATTGGGTTTCTTTGTTGGGCTAATCATGACCATGTTTGCCATTGCTATCCTCATGGTTATCACATACAACCATATTCGCTTCAGATTCGAAGGAAAGTCAGATATTCAACCCTTTGATCTAGTTCAAAATGCTGTTAGCAAAATCATTGGACTCTTTTTCCTCAATATTGTTTATGTCTCTATTATTCTATTTGGATTGGTTTTTTTCATTTTACCGGGCATTTACTTTGCCATCCGACTATCTCTTTCTTCAACCGTTTATATCGTAGAAGATGTTGATATTTTCACAGCTCTGGGAAGGTCCTGGGAACTTATTGGTGGTTACTGGTGGATGACTTTTGGGGTAATAGTTATCATGAGTATCATTTCAAATATTATTTCATCAGTATTTACTGTTCCAATAATGATCGCTACTCTGATTATTGGTGCAGCAGGAGCTGAGGATGGCGGTACAATTGCACTGGTCATTGGTGTCTTTTATAGCTTAACCGTAACTGTTTCGACACTTTTCACGGCTATACCATTACTCACGAACGCTCTACATTACTTTAACCTCTCTGAACGCAAAGAAGGTTCTGGCCTTAGAAGTCGTATTGAATCACTAGGCTTATAATTATCTGTGCGAGCCCTTCAATTCATATTGCTGTTTATTTCAGTTATTTCACTTAATGTGAATTATTCACAGGCCCAAACCACGGATTATGAAAGTGAACCGGTTGTAAGGGCACCTACTGAAGAAATTATAGACGATTATTTAAATGATAGAAGATTCCAGTATCAAGAACTGGATACAGATCCTGAATCTCTATGGGATAGATTCATATTATGGTTAAATCAAGAGTTATATAGATTCTTCACTGATCCCCTAGTTAGAGATATTCTGGAAATATTCTTCTACATCACATTTGTGATAGTAGCTATAGCCCTTCTAAGGCAATTTACTAAAGGGGATATAAGCAGTGCCTTCTTTGCCTCGACATCCACAAAAAAAAACCAACTCAAATATCAGGAAAATACAATTGCAGCAGAGGATCTTGAAAATCTTATTAAGGCTGCAATTGGTAATAAGAAGTATGATGAAGCTCTGAAACTTATGTTTAATAGAGCACTTCAGATGTTAGATGAGAAAGAGCTTATACAATGGAAGTCAGATAAAACCAATCATGACTACCTTTACGAAATAAGCGGTCATCCATCAAAAGCTGATTTCTTCAAATTAATGCTCGCTTACGAGTATGTTGAGTACGGTGATTTCCATCTAAGAAACGAAGATTTCAATCAAATTTCTGAATCCTATTCATCATTCAGAAAGGCGGTGCTAAGATGAATAAGCATCGAGGATATATCCTGTTAATAGTATTGCTAACTGCCACTTATATATTTGTTGAGTTTACAAAACCAAAGGAACTGGATCTGACGGATAGCTATACAAATTCAGATACCATCCCACTTGGCACTTATATACTTCATGAACAACTACCTGTTCTATTTCCAGACCAAGATATTTCATTAAATGATGCCACTATTTTTAATAAACGCGATGAGGATTGGCAAACAAACTGGATATTCATTAACAACACTTTCAATTTTGACCGTCAGGAATCTGAACTACTGATTAAGCATGTCAGTGAGGGCGGTAATGTTTTTCTATCAGCAAGACGATTCGAAGGTCTTATTGCTGATACACTCAACATTGAAACCAGCTACCTGCCGCATCATTTTCAAAGATTTGATTTCGATTCACTTAATCACATAGAAATAGAATTAGTCGATTTAGAATCCAAGTGGTCAATTGATTCAAGGTTTATACAAACTGCGTTTACAAGTATCGATACACTTAAATCCGACATACTTGGTTTAACTGAGGATGAAGACATCAACTTCCTAAGAACCAAATTCGGTGAAGGTAGTTTCTATCTTCATTCAAATCCGGAATTATATGGGAACTACATTGTGAGAGAAAGCGAGTTTACTCAATATGTGTTCGGAACACTTTCATATTTACCAGTGGCTGAAACGATGTGGGATGAATACTATAAGGTTGGAAGAAAAGTAACCAGATCACCTATGAGATATGTCATTGCTAATGAATACCTTAAATGGGCCTGGTTATTAGCATTGATCTCCGTCCTCTTGTATTTCCTTTTCCGGTCAAAAAGACTACAGCGCATCATACCAGTATTAGAATCGCCACAAAATAGCAGTATTGAATTTACCACTACTATTGCTCAACTATATCTGGAAAAGAAATCACATAAAGCCATTGCTGAAAAGAAAATTAAGTTCTTCCTGGATCAACTAAGGCAGCGCTTAAGGGTTGATACCAATGAGATTAATAGTGCACTATATCAAACCATTTCAGACCGTAGTGGAGTAAACAGGAGTCAAATAGATGAACTCTTTACTTTGATTCTGTCAACAGAAAATGCACAAAGAATATCCGAATCAGATTTAATGTATCTGAATCAACAAATCGAATTATTTAACCGAAATAGCTTACGATGAGTACAGAAGAAAGAAACGATAAGAAATCAACGCCAGAACAAAGTTCCGTTCCAGACTTTGATAAACGAACCGACCTTACCGGCATACAATCCTTTGTGGAATCTGTGAGAAAGGAAATAGGGAAAGTGATAGTAGGTCAGGAGGAAATGGTAAATCTTCTCATTGCAGCACTTCTTGCTGATGGACACGTTCTTATCGAAGGCGTGCCTGGAGTTGCAAAAACGCTGACCACTAAACTTTTATCAGATATCATTGATGCTGATTTTTCAAGAATTCAGTTTACACCAGACTTGATGCCAGCTGATGTAATTGGTACTTCCATATTCAATCCGAAGAAGTCAGACTTTGAGTTTAAACAGGGACCTGTATTCTCCAATATTGTTCTTATTGATGAAATAAACCGTTCACCAGCTAAAACCCAGGCTGCATTATTTGAAGTGATGCAGGAAGGACAAATTACTATTGATGGCAATACATATGAACTTGAAGATCCCTTTTTTGTGGTTGCAACACAGAACCCAATAGAACATGAAGGCACTTACAGGTTACCTGAAGCTCAATTAGACCGGTTTATTTTTAAGATTGAGGTACCCTATCCTAATCTGGATCAGGAAATTGAAATTCTCTCCGGTTCTTATGAGCGCAAAGGGAATGATGAATCCAAGAATCTGAAAAAAGTACTGGATGGTAAAACCATCAAAAAACAGCGTGAAGTGGTTATGAATGTTCATGTTGAAAAATCACTAATGAAATATATTGCTGAGGTTATTCAAACTTCTCGAAATGACTCTTCCATTTATTTAGGTGCATCACCAAGAGCTTCTGTATTTGTGATGAAGGCCGCACAGGCCTGGGCAGCTATGCATAATCGTGATTTCATTATTCCGGAGGATGTGAAAGCTATCATTAAACCAGTTCTACGTCACCGTATTACGCTTACTCCCGAACAAGAAATGGAAGGTGTTACAACAGATAAAGTTATTGAACGATTACTTGAAAAGGTGGAGGTGCCGAGATAGTCCGCTTTATCAAAAGCATATATCTGACTAATCGTCTTTTCTGGATACTTGGACTAACAAGTGCTGCATTTGTTGTGTCTTTCATCTACCCTGCTCTAAGCATTGTCCCTAAACTGATTCTGATACTATTAGGTGTATCTTTCTTATCCGACTTATTGCTTCTTTATCAGGTTAAAGACGGCGCTTCTGCTAAACGGATAATGACTCAGCGTTTATCCAACGGTGATGATAACCCGGTAAAACTTATTGTCACTTCCAATTACCCTTATGAAGTAAATCTGAGCATCATTGATGAAATACCCCATCAATTCCAGATCCGAGACTTTGAAATAGAATCAAAATTCAATGCTGAAGAAGTAAGGAATATCGCCTACTCACTGAGACCTACTGAAAGAGGTGAATATCATTTTGGTGATACTCTTATTTACATATCAACACAGATAGGTTTGATTCGTCGCAAAATTCGATCTGATAATGAGCAAATAGTACCAGTATATCCTTCATTTATTCAGATGAGGAAGTTTGAACTCTATGCGATTTCTAATCGTCTAACCGATATAGGGGTAAAGAAAGTTAGGAGATTGGGTCATACTATGGAATTCGACCAAATCAAGAATTATGTACCTGGTGACGATATCAGATCAATAAACTGGAAAGCGACTGCCCGAGCTGGTGATTTGATGGTAAATCAATATCAGGATGAAAAATCACAACAGGTTATAAATGTGATAGATAAAGGTCGGGTAATGAAAATGCCATTCGAGGGACTTCATTTACTGGATTATGCTATTAATACCAGCCTTGTTCTATCGAATATTGCTCTTTTGAAGCAGGATAAAGCCGGTCTTGTAGTTTTTTCGAATAAGGAGACTTCATTTGTTGAACCTGCGCAAAAACGTACACACATTCAGCGTATTCAGGAAGCTTTGTATAACGTGAGTACTAATTTTATGGAGTCCAATTATGAAAGCTTGTATATCAACCTGAAAAAGAATGTTCGTCAGCGTAGCCTTGTACTTCTGTATACAAATTTTGAAACACTATCCAGCATGCAAAGGCAATTGCCTTATCTACAGCGAATAGCAAAGGACCATTTACTGGTCACTATTTTCTTTGAGAATACTGAGTTATCAGAGATTATTAATTCTGAAGCCGATAGTATCCCGAAAATTTACACCAAAACTATAGCTGAGAAATTCGATTATGAAAAGCGCGAGATTGTGCGTTTTCTGAATAGACGTGGCATACAAACCATACTTACTCCACCTCAGGAACTATCAGTTAATGCTATTAACAAATACCTGGAATTGAAATCCAGGGGGCTTATTTAATAGATAGATGGGAATCTATCTTTCTCGCATTCCTGCATCATAGCATAAATTCGTTCGAAAATATCTTCAGCAGATGGTTTAGAGAAATAATCTCCATCTGAGGCATATGCTGGCCTATGATCTTTAGCAGAAATACATACTGGTTTTGAGTCCAGATATTCATATCCACCCTGCTCATAAATGACCTGTTCCATCATATAACCAGTTGCCCCACCAGGAACATCTTCATCTACAAAAGCAATGCGATTTGTTTTCTTAAGTGACTCAACAATGACATGATTAACATCGAAAGGAAGTAAAGTTCGAACATCAATCAATTCAACAGAAATTCCGACCTCATCAAATGCAGGTATTAATCCCTGTATTATATTAAAGGTAGAGCCATAAGAAACGATGGTGATATCTGAACCTTCATTTACAATTTCAGGAACACCCAATGGAGTAGTGAAATCACCCAGATTATTAGGAAGGTTTTCTTTTAGTCTGTATCCATTCAAAGGCTCAATGATGAGTGCAGGATCGTCACCTTTCAGCAATGTATTATAAAATCCAGCTGCAGTTGTTAAGTTACGAGGCACGCATACATGAATACCGCGCACGCCATTAATAATCATACCCATTGGTGAACCTGAGTGCCATATTCCCTCTAGGCGGTGCCCACGTGTTCTTACAATCAAAGGTGCAGTTTGCCCACCTTTTGTTCTATATCTAAGCGTTGCCAGATCATCGCTTAATCCCTGGAAACAGTAAAGTAAATAATCCAGATACTGAATTTCAGCAATAGGACGAAGTCCTCTCAAAGCCATACCAATACCCTGGCCGAGAATAGTTGCTTCACGAATACCAGCATCGCTAACTCTGAATTCACCATACTTTTCCTGCATTCCATCCAGACCTAGGTTTACATCACCCAGTTTACCAGAATCTTCACCAAATACGAGAGTGTTTGGGTAGCGATCGAATAGAATATCAAAATTATCACGAAGTACAACGCGACCATCTACTCTTTTTGGTTTCTCATCATAAGTAGGCTTGATTTCTTTTATATGTACTGGTGATTTATCTGTCTCACTGAGTAAGTGTGAATTATATCTCTCTGCATTAATTGGTTTTTGTTCTTCCAGCCAATTGATTAGATCAGTGCGACTTTTAGTATCTGCACCTCGAACTTCAACTAAAGCTTGTCGGGCAGAAGAAAGAATATGCCTCCTGATTGCAGTAGCATTATTCTTTAGATTTCGAGCAATCTCATTTAACTTTTGAATACCGGTTTCTTCAGCCAGACTGTTGATCATCTGAAGTACAAAAGCTTTTTCCTCTTTCAGAGGATTCATAAAGTCGTTCCAGGCTGCCGTTTTTGCTTCATTTGCTTCCTGTTCCGCCTCAGTTTCAAGTTCTTCCAACTTATTCTTAGTGGCAATCTTATTCTTGAGAATCCACTTTTTCATTTGTTCAAGGCAGCAATATTCTGTCTCCCACTTTAGTCTCTCCTCAGACTTATACCTTTCATGGGAACCAGAAGTAGAATGGCCTTGAGGCTGAGTAACTTCTTCAACATGAATTAATACTGGAATATGCTCTTTGCGAGCCATTTCAACAGCTTTTTTGTAAGTATCCAGTAAACCTTGGTAATCCCATGCTCTTGCCTTTAGGATTTCCCACCCTGCTTTTTCTTTAGTTCTTTGAAATCCGGCTAAAACTTCAGAAATACTTTCTTTTGTAGTTTGATACTTTTTGGCTACTGAAATTCCATAACCATCATCCCAAACTGACATCACCATTGGCACCTGCAATACTCCTGCGGCATTTATGGTTTCCCAAAAAATACCTTCTGAAGTGGAAGCATCACCAATTGTACCAAAGGCCACTTCATTTCCTTTATTTGAAAAGGCAGTAAAATCTTTTAACTCTTTAACATTTCTATAAACCTTTGAAGCCTGAGCAAGACCCAATAGTCTTGGCATCTGTCCTGCAGTTGGTGAAATATCTGAAGAGGTGTTTTTAGATTTAGATTGCTCAATCCAATTTCCTTCTTCATCGAGTAATCTGGTTGCAAAGTGAGCATTCATTTGCCGACCTGCTGAGAATGGATCAGCATTTACATCAGCATGAGCATAAAGTTGAGCATAAAACTGTTGTGGCTCAAGCCCACCGATTGCAAGCATAAAAGTCTGGTCGCGGTAATACCCTGATCTGAAGTCTCCTTCTTTAAAATATTTCGCCATTGCGATTTGGGGTATTTCTTTTCCATCACCAAAAATTCCGAACTTGGCTTTTCCTGAAAGCACTTCTTTTCTTCCAATCAAAGACATATTTCGGCTTAACCAGCCTAATTTGTAGTCAGCAAGTATCTCTTTCTTTCTTGCTGCTGAAAATGTGCTTTTTTTGGTTTTCGTCTGTGCTTGAGCCATAGATTGCTTCTTTTAAATCAGTGGTTTTCAGGGGAGATTTCAGGGGCAGGAAAATACGGCTAAGTCGGCTCATTCACAACGGATCGAGCCGACATTCTCCTAATTTTTACTGTAAACAGTAGTTATTGTAACCGCTTTTCTATTCTGTAAAGCCGCCTTTTGTCATCTTAATCGGATCTAAAGCACTCGCCAGTTCTTCTTCACTCAGATCCGTCATTTCTTTAGCTACGTCTAGTACAGGTCTATTTTCTGCAAAGGCTTTTTTGGCAATTTTCGCAGCCAGATCATACCCTATAATAGGGTTTAAAGCTGTTACAAGTATTGGATTTCTACCAACCATGTGAGCGATATTATCTTCTCTAACTACAATCTGCGAAACTGAACGATCTGCAAAATTTCTAGAAGCGTTAGCCAGTAATTCAATTGACTGTAACAAATTATGAGCCACAACAGGTAACATTACATTTAATTCAAAATTGGATGCTTGCCCACCTATGGTAACACTTAAATCATTGCCGATTACCTGAGCACAAACCATGGTAACTGATTCTTCAATAACAGGATTTACTTTACCAGGCATGATTGAAGAACCTGGCTGTAAGGCTGCCAATTGTATTTCACCCAGACCACTATTTGGTCCTGAGTTCATCCATCGAAGATCATTTCCAATTTTCATCAGGCTGACAGCAATAGTTTTCAGTTGGCCACTAAGTTCAACAGGCGCATCAACAGTAGCCTGAGCCTCAAAATGGTTTTCTGCCTCAACAAAAGATTCACCAGATAATTCTGAAACGTTTTCTGCAAAAAGTTTTCCAAATAATGGATGGGTATTTATTCCCGTTCCTACTGCTGTACCACCTTGAGGAAGTTCTTTAACTCTATCCAGAGCGGCTTCAACTCTTTTAACCCCAAGATCAAGCTGATGTGCATATCCACCAAATTCTTGTTCTATGGTAACAGGCATAGCATCCATCAAATGTGTTCTACCTGTCTTTACAACATGAGCATACTCATGTCCTTTAAACTGAAAAGTATCTCTCAAATGCTCTAATGCAGGTATTAAATCATGCCTGCTGCTTAAAAGAGCTGCAATTCTGATTGCTGTTGGGATGACATCATTTGAACTCTGACCAAAATTTACATGGTCATTAGGATGTATTCGAGTTTCAAGTTTCCCAGCTATCTGGTTTGCACGATTTGCAATAACCTCATTGGTATTCATGTTGGATGAAGTACCAGAACCAGTTTGAAAAATATCGACAACAAATTCTGAATCATGCTTTCCATCAATAACTTCTTGGGCGGCAGCTTGAATTGCTTTTGAAATCTTTGAATCGAGCAATTCCAGTTTCTCATTCGCCATTGCCGCAGATTTCTTGACTATTCCAAGGGCTTTTATAAATGACCGGCTAAATGTTATACCACTAACAGGAAAATTTTCAAATGCGCGTTGTGTTTGCGCTGCATAAAGTGCATTCGATGGTACCTTAACCTCACCCATCGAATCTTTTTCTATACGATAATCACTCATTGTAATAATTTTTAGGATTAGAGCACAAAGATAAGAAATTGGGCTCTTTGGTTCGATGAAAAAGGCAGTTAATTATCTAAAACTTTACAGCTTTTTGCCGTACATGTGATAAGTCTTGTCGCGAACACCACCAATTTTCTCGGCCACACGTATCATATCCACATTGGTCTCTAAAATCCAACTTAGTTCTGATACGGCCAACCCCTTGGGAGGCCCTAATTCTATTGCTCTATGATGTAATAAAGCGTCAATGCCCTTTCCTTGATATTCAGGTATAACTCCCATCAAAGCGGTTCTGATACGAGATATTTTCTTTCGACCTGTGAGTAATTTGAAAATTCCGAATGGAAACAGGTTACCATTCATTTTCTCAAAAACTTGATTATAGTCAGGTAGAGCAACCGAAAAAGCTATTGGATTCCCATCTATTTCAGCAATACAAGCTATATCCGTATCTATTACCATCTTCAAATCTTTAGCTGTAGCTGCCATTTCTGATTCAGATAATGGTATAAAACCCCAGTTCTTTGCCCATGCTTTATTGAAGATATCGCGGATAATTTCAGCTTCCTTATCCATTTTCTTCAGGTTCACAGGACGGATAGTTAATCCAGGATTTCTTTTCAGAACTATTTGACCAGCTCTTTGAATTCGATCGAATGAAACGGTATCTCTACTTACCTCATAGGCATACATTCCCATTACTTTTTCCAGACCTGCATTTTTGATCAAGTCAGAGTAATAAGGTTTATTATATGGCATCATGATGTATGGTTTCTTATCGAACCCCTCTACCAGCACACCTATGGTGTCCATCATACTCGGACTTGCTGGACCCATGACCTTCTCCATTCCCTTATCTTTTAGCCAGTCTCCGGCTACCTTAAATAGCAGATCAGCTGTCCCCTGATCATCAATACATTCGAAAAAGCCAAAATGCCCAGTTTTTTCGTTATGATGTTCATTATAGCGATGGTCGATTATTGCAGCAATTCGACCTGCAAGTTCACCATTCTTCTCAGCAAGAAATAGTACAATTTCTGCATTTTCATAGAATGGATTCTTTTTCTGGTCAATGAGTTTTTTCTGATCCATTCGGAGAGGTGGAATCCAATATTCCTCATCCTTATATAACTCATAGGGGAATTCGATGAATAGTTTGCGATCGCTTCCCTCAGTAACAACCCTTACCCCATTAGTAACCATAAAAAATGAAAAAGAAACTCAGTTGTTATTAGTTCTCAAGAAGAGAATGGCCATTTTGGTCAATGATACCGTGCTTTATACCCGCTTTTCTAAACATTTCAAGGATATCATCCAGATGCTCATTTGTATGCGTTGCCATATAGCTTGTTCTGATCAAAGATTGACCCTGAGGTACAGCTGGGGGAATAACAGCATTGGTATATACACCAAATTCGAACAGATCTTTCCAAAACTCGAAACACTTAATCATTTCACCAATAACTACCGGAATAATTGGAGATTGGCTAGACCAAACATTAAAACCAAGATTTCTCAATTCTGTTCTCATGTAGTTTGAAATTTCTTCAAGACGAGTCAGTCTCCATGGTTCTTCCTGAAGGATTTCAAGTGCTTTAAGGACAGTAGCTACATTAGCAGGTGGCATTGATGCGCTAAAAATGTGTGCCGGCGAATTATGTCTTATGTAATCAATGACAGGTTGATCACCTACAAGAAAACCACCAAGTGAGGCAAATGATTTTGAGAAAGTCCCGCTTATTAAATCCACCTGATCAGTTAGACCAAATACAGAGGCAGAACCTCTACCGCCATCGCCCACAACCCCAACGGCATGAGCATCATCCAAGTAGAGGCGTGCGCCAAATTCTTTTGCCAACTCAACCAGTTCAGGTACCTTTGCCAGTGTCCCAGACATTGAGAAAACACCATCAGTTACAATGATTTTCCCGGCATTTGGGTCTGCTTTCTCAAGTAACTTTCTGAGCTGATCAGTATCGTTATGGCCATAACGAATAGTTGTTGCGTTGGAACATAGAGTACCAACCACAATACAGGCATGGTTATCACGATCTGAGAATATTAAATCCTTACGACCGGCAATCGTCTGAATTGAACCTTCATTGGTTTGATAACCTGTACTGAATAATACACAAGCTTCCTTCCCGATGTAGGCAGCCAGTTTTTCTTCCAGTTCAAGGTGAAGATCCAAAGTCCCATTCAAATATCGAGAACCAGTACAACCGGTGCCATATTTGTCTAAGACACTCTTTGCTGCTTCAATGGTTCTGGGATCATTGGTGAGGCCTAAGTAATTATTAGAACCAGCCATGATCACTTCACGGCCTTCGATGGTAACAGTATTACCATTAGATTCCTGAAGAGGCTTGAAATAAGGATAAAGGCCCATAGCCTTTACTTCATCAGCTCTTGTGAAATTATACGCCTTCTTAAAAATATCGTTTATCTGTACGTCAGACTTAATGTCAGCCATTCCTTAAATGCCTTGGAATAATTTCTAATTTAACCCTTAAATATAGCTAGTATTAAGGAGCTATCAAATTAATGATACCTCTATGTTAACTGTATTACCGAGACTGTTTACTACTCACTTTCTGAAGATACAATATGTAATCTTCTGCTACTTTGCTCCAATTAAAGTTCTTTAAAACAAATTGCCTAGCATTAACGCTTAAATTTTTTATTTCGTTGGCTAAAACTTGATCAATTTTGGATGCGAAAACATCCGAGTTTCCAACTTCAATTTTATATCCATTTTCACCATTCGTGATTACATCCCTTATTCCTTCTAAATCGGATGCAATAGCGGGTGTTTCTGCCAGATTTGCCTCCAGTAGCACAATACCAAAACCTTCCATATCACCTTCTACAGGTATATTAGGCATTATAAATAAATCACCAGCTGCGTATGTATAATTCAAAATCTCATCCGGCTGCCTACCAGCAAGTATAATTTGTTCTTTCTGATCAGAATTATCTCTGATCTCTTTTAGTTTCTCATGCTCTGGTCCATCACCAATGGCTAAATAAACAAAATCAGATGTTATTTTGGGTAGAATTTCTGTTATAAACCATTCATGACCTTTTCTTTTTACCTGCCTTCCAACAGTGATTAACAGATGCTTATTTTCAATTGATATATCAAAGGTCTTCTCCAGCTTTTCTCTGGCCTGTTCTTTTTCAATATCGATATTGAATTCTTCTAGATTGAAACCGTTGGGAAGTGCTACTCCTTTAGAAGGATCCATTCCTCGTTTAATGCATTCCTCTCTAGTTGCACTTGAAACTGAAATAACACCACTCAAGGCATCGAAAACCTTTGGTAAATATTTCTGATAAATACCCAGTTGCATCTTAACATCATGACCATGATTAATGGTAACCATTGGTACATTAATTTTTTTTTCGGTCATTCCTGCTAAGCTTGCGGTCACCATTGATGAAAACAAAATCACATCAGGTTTCTCTTTTCTTACAATTGATGGCAGTTTGAAGAATAGCTTAGTTAAGAAAATTGCTGTTCTCCATTCTATACCTTTCCATGGAGTGTGATTTATGATGGTCTTAATTTCAACATCATCTCTTTTCTTAATCTCATCAACCAGTTGCATACTGACCCGTTGCATACCACCCATATTCTGTAATGGATCATTAAGTGGTGGATGATTATGAGCGATGTATAGAATTTTAAACATTAAGTACTTTCAACTTAGTGCTCAGGATTAAGCACTTCATGATAATATCCAAGCAGGTTATTGTTAATAATATCCCATCTGTAATCCATTGCTTTCTCTCTTGATGCTTCACCCATTTTCTTTCTTAATTCATCATTATCTGTAATGATCTTGAGTTTCCTTGCAAAGTCATCCACATCTTGAATTTTACCTAAACATCCATTTACCTGATCTTCAACAAGTGACTTACTTCCGGTTGCATCAGCTACCAGACATGGTAAACCGCTGGACATTGCTTCGAGTGTTACATTTCCAAAAGTCTCAGTATGCGATGGAAAAAAGAAGACGTCACTACTGGCATAAGCCCTGGCTAATTCTTCACCCTTTACAAATCCTGTGTAATGAGCATTCGGTAACATCTCTCTAAGTCCTGACATTGCCGGGCCATCTCCAACAACCAAGGCTCTAACTCTTTTATTCGTGCCTTTAACTTTATTCAATGCCTTGGCATAAGTTTCCAGTTCTTTTTCCCATACCAACCTGGATACAAAAGTAACCACAATTTCATCATCACTGAATCCAACAGAGCGTCTCCACTCCATATCCCTTTTAGAAGGATTAAAAAGGTCAGTTTCTACACCTCTGGCCCAGATCCTAATTCCCTTATCTATATGTTTTAAAGCCAAAACATCAGCCATTGATTGAGAGGGAACGTATAGATGCTCCCCTTTTCCATAGAACCACCTTAGAAAATCCCATAAAATTCCTTCAAGGAAATCGAAATCATAATAATTGGCATATGAAGTGAAATGCGTATGGTATGATGAAACTACTGGCACATCGTGATTCAATGCCCACAATAGTGCCCTGAAACCTAAATAATCCGGTGTCGCTATATGGATTAGATTAGGATTAAAGTCTTTTATAGCCTTCTTTACTTCGCTGGGGAATTTGGTGGTTATCCTATATTCGGACCTGGTACCTGACATAGGAACAGAGGGAACCGAAACGAACTCACCATTTGGTGGAAAAACAGGCTCATCGATAGTTGGCCCAAAGATTTTAACGGCAATTCCTTTTTCCTCGAGAAAGCTTACCATTCTATTTAATGTCAGTGAAACACCATCTCGAATGTGATTATAATTTCCGGTAAAAAGGGCAATCCTGGGTTCAACCATAAATCTTTAAAAGCAGTGTGCTTATTTGTATTTTAAGTAGATTATCTACACACGTTTTTTCCAACGCAGAATATAGCAATTAATGAAGGCCTTTGTAACTGGCGGTACGGGTTTTATTGGAAGTCATCTTGTTGATGAACTCATTGATTCAGATCAGTACTCTGAAATTCGATGTTTAGTACGAAATAAAGAAAAGTGGTTATCCGGTAAAAAGTTCCTCAAGATTATGGGTGACCTCAATGATATGAGTGCAATGAACACCGGTATTAAAGGTGTTGATGTCATTTTTCACGTAGCTGCTATTGTTAAAGCACCTTCAAAAAAGGATTTCAGAAGAGCGAATGTCGAAGCAACTGAAAACATTATTCGAATAGCTCAAAGACATGGTGTTGAGAATATCGTAATACTTTCGTCACTAGCTGCATCTGGTCCAAGTATGGGAGAACCAATAACAGAAGATTGGGATTTAAATCCGGTTAGTATGTATGGTGAGTCAAAAAAACAAATGGAACTCATGATAGATCGTGTAGCAAAAAAATCTGATTCCATTAAAATTATTCGCCCACCAGCTGTATACGGACCAAGAGAGGATCAGATTTTCAGTTATTTTAAATCTGCATCCAGAGGTGTATCCCCCATTATTGGTAATGGCGAACATCCAAAAGTATCCATGGTATATGTTTCCGATCTGATACAAGGAATATTAAAAGCTTCAGAATATAATACAGAAGGTGTTCATCCCTTTTTTATTACCGGAATGCGCGACTACACGTGGAATGAAATCAAGGGAACAACACAGAACGCTTTAGGTAAAAAAGTGTATCCTCTGTACATAAAGGCAGGCTGGGTTAAGAAAATTGCAGCCGTTGTTGAAAGTACTGCATCATTAATTGGAAAATATCCCGTTATTAATCGAGAAAAAGCATCAGAACTTGTACTTGAATGGACGTGTTCAAGTGCCAAAGCCGAAAAAGTTTTAGGCTATAAACCAAAATATACACTCGCGGAAGGCATTTCCAGAACATTAAACTGGTACAAACTTCATAACTGGTTATGAAATATATTCAGACTAATCTAGTCCTATTATTACTACTAACTCTGACTAGCAGTACTTTTGCACAAGTTGAACTGAGCCAGGATTTCTCTCAGCTTATGGAGATTCCAGAGATTACAACAATGAGTGCTTCAGAATCTCATCTTTATGTTATGTCTGACTTAGAGGGTTTAGCTGTTTTTAGGTTAACACCCGAAAAAGTGCAATGGCTTTACACTTCTGCTGGCATGCAACAAAGAGGGACCAAAATTCTAACAGACGTTCGCTTTGCCTATTTATTTGGGGATAGTAACAGACTAACCATATTAGAACCCACAAACGTTTTGGGTGTTTATTCGGCCACAATGTTACCATCAACTCCTCGGTCGGTTGCCAGGTTAAAGAACGACTTATACATAGCTTTAGGAGACCTGGGTTTAGGAATGCTTTCATTAAAAAGTCCTGAATCCGTTGATTCAGTTGTTGTTTATCCTTTTAAAGAAGAGCTCGGTGATGAATCTATACTGGATGTCAAAGCTTCACAAACCGGACAACAATTATTTGTGCTTTCTGATCAAAAAAAGCTTTATGTATTTGCAGCATCTGATGCAGGACTACGATTAAATCGAACAGTAGAACTCCGAAGCAGTATAACTCAATTATTTTCAACAACTAAGCAGCTGTATGGAGTAAATTCATCTGGTGATGTATTTGAGATCCGAACACGCGGTTTAGGTCTTAAAATTACAACCATCGATGAACCCATATCAGATGTCTTAGACTGGAACGGAACCTTATTTATAAGGGCTAAAAGCGGAAGAACCTGGTATTACAATAACCTGCTCTTCCCTTATAAACAGGATATTCTTAATAGAAATTTTATAACATCAAATTCACAGACACTTTGGATAGCTGAGAATAATAAAATAAGCACAGTTCTAATTCCGGATAGCGTTAGTACGGACGAAGAAATCACAACAGATTTAGTTATACAAGAGATTCCGGACAGAGTATTAACCTACCCAAATCAACTCATTCAACCTTTCATTATTAACAAGTCTCAACCTATAACTGAGGTCGAATTCTCTGTTCGATCTGATTTAAGTAATTACAAAGTTCGAGGTCAAAGTCTTTATTGGCGACCGGGGCCAGAAGACATGGGTAATCATTCATTCACCGTATTTGTAAATAGAACAGACGGTCAATCAGATAGCACTCAATTTAATGTAGATGTTCGCTCTTTTAATTCGCCCCCTCGATTCAGCCCAGTAAGACCAATTTCTATAGGTGTAGATGAAGCTTATGAGCTGGATTTCTTAGCTACTGACCCAGAATCATTGTCTTCAAATTTAGTCAGATATATTGGTGTTGATTTACCTGATGGTTCTACCTTAAACGAAGACACTGGAAAATTCACATGGACCCCAAGCGCTCAACAAGCTGGCAAAAATATTTTTAAAATTATTGCTACTGATCAATTAGGTGCGGCTTCTACAGTAGATGTGACCATCACGGTTCTCGAAATTAATAGAGATCAATAGAAGATTATTGGACAATGCATTGATGGAATCCCAGTTTTCCCATTTATTGCTTGAATGGTATTCAAAAAATAAAAGAAGTATGCCATGGAGAGACGACCCAGAAGCATATAAAGTATGGGTTTCTGAAATCATGCTACAACAGACCCGTGTTGATCAAGCTACTCCATTTTATAATCGATTTATTGAACGTTTCCCCACTGTTTTTGACCTGGCAGAAGCAGAACAACAGGATGTATTGAAAGCCTGGGAAGGATTAGGTTACTATAGTCGAGCACGAAACCTACACCAGGCAGCGAAAACTATCGTCAATGATTTTAATGGCAAACTCCCTAGTCATTATGATGACCTTATTAAGCTTAAAGGTATAGGACCGTACACTGCCGCTGCTATTAGTAGTATCGTATTCAAGCAGGTAAAAGCGGTTGTTGATGGTAATGTAATTCGCTTGGTAACTCGTTTTACAGGTATAAAAGAAGATGTTCGGCTACAGGACACAAAAAATCGTGTTCAAGACTTTGTTGATAATGAAATCAGTGCCGATTTGCCTGGGGATTTCAACCAAGCAATGATGGAAATGGGAGCTGTAGTTTGTACTCCAAGAAACCCATTATGTGATAACTGTCCTTTACAGGTTCATTGCGTTGCCTATCAAAAGGCGCAAACTCATACAATTCCATATAAATCAAAGGGTAAAAAGAAACCTCATCATCATATTGCGGTTGGTATTATTGAACGAGAAAATAATGAACTTCTTATTGCACTTAGGCCGAATGAGGCCATGTTGGGCGGATTATGGGAATTCCCCGGTGGAAAACAGGAAGCAAACGAAGATATCAGGGATACGGTAATAAGAGAGCTTAGAGAAGAGCTCGGCGTTGACGTTAAAATTACCAAGCCATTCATGAATCTAAAGCATGTATATTCGCATTTTTCAATCACATTACATGCTTTCATGTGTACAATTGAAAAAGGAATACCTAAGCCAAATTCTTCACAGCAAATCAAGTGGGTAAAACGAAGCGAACTTGCTGAT